>CAUZBD010000465.1:0-2899 GCA_963577795.1 Planctomycetota bacterium
GGGAGAAATAAGAGATCGCCAATCAGTGCACCACCAATAGTCGCACAAGCCATCATCGAAAACATTCGGTGTGTTGGGAGAGGACTGATAAGCACCGTAGCAAATCCCGTGATCAAAATAATTGTGGTAATTACCAATGCCCCTCCGACTCCAAAAAAAGTCGCTCGAATCGCCGCATCCACATCCGATCCGCTTTCTAATTCCTGTCGGAAGCGGGTTAAAAAATGGATCGAGTCGTCCACTGCAATCCCAATACATACGGCGAGAGCGCACACGCTTACGATTGCTAAGTTTTGGCCTGTGGCGACCAGCAAGGTTCCGGTTAAGGCGAGTGGCAATAGATTAGGAATCAAGGTTACGATTCCAATCCTCCATGATCGATAGAAACAGATCATCACAATAAGAATGACTAGGGATGCGGTACCCAAACTCGCCACTAGATCATAGACAATCAGGGTCACATCTTGCGCTGAAGTAATGGGGATTCCGGTAAGTTCCAGATTTAATCCGGGAGTTGCTTGTTCCAGGTCAAGTAATTTTCTATTCAATCGCTGGAAGACCGGGGTATAAGCAGCCGTACCTAGATCCTGCGTGCGAATATATATTTGAATCTGGTCGCTAGCTTGATCAAAAAACGTTTTCCGGAGGTCTGGGGGTAGAAGTTTAATAAACTCCATTTGGGTGGCTGTTACTCTTTTTCCGAATGAATCGAGTAAGTTTTTAATCGACAATGGATGTCGTAAGAGTGGCTCCCCGGATACAAATCCGTCGATTTGGTCAATCAATTGGATGACATTAAAGTCTGCTTTCTTTTTGGTTGCAGAAAAGTCGCCAACGACTCGGATAAAAGCGATTCCACCGAGGGATGTATTGCAGTGTTCTAAGGCAACCGTTGCGGGACTATTCGCTGGAAGGGCATTGATGGTGCGTGCATCTGGCCGGAGTGTCAACGAGATGGCGATACAAAGAAGCGTTAAAAGACCGCCGAGGATACTGACGGTGCGATAATTGGATAGAACGGTATTAAGAAATCCACGTAACTTTTCTAATTTGTAATCCTGATGGGCAGTTTTTTCGTGACAGAGATATCTCCCCAAGCGGGTCATGGACAGTCCGGGGATGATCGTCAGCACTGCCACGAACGTCACTAAAACGCCCACGCTACACGCAAGACCGAAATCCCGAATCGGCGTTGAGCGGGCAAGAAGCAACGAGGCAAATCCGATTGCGGTTGTAAGGGATGTAAGCAGGCAGGCAACCCCGACATGCGCAATTGCATCATGCAAGGCCTTAATTCTGTTTTGATTCGCCTGCCATCGCTTCCGTAGTGCGATCACTAGATGAACGCCATCGGTCAAGCCGACCATCGTTATTAAAACAGGAAGGACAACTGTCGTTAAATCATTGCTTTGTATGGACAGCCATTTTAGGGCTCCGGTGGTCCAGTAAATACTGATCGCCGGTGCCGCACCCACAGTCACGATGGTGGCGATATCTCGAAAAAGAATGGTTGCTATCGCAAACACTAATAGATAGCCAATAATTTGAAACTTTTGATGGTTGGCGTGAAATGCTTGCTGCGCTGCAAGATAGAGCGGAACGCGTCCGGTGAGATTAATTTTTAATTCAGCGGAGGGATACTTTGCTGCTGTGGCCCGAGAGGCCGCTAGTAATTTCCCGGTACAATCTGCATCTTCTTGAATTCCAATCCAGTCGTAGCGAACCGGCAAAAGCAGCGTCGTCGCATCTGGGGAAACGAGTTGTCCATAGACCAATGGATGCGCCAATATTCGCTTTTTCGCATCTTCGTATTCGCTGGGATCCGCATTTTCCTCCGGAAGCCATCCCGGGGAGAGGTCGAACATATTGAGCGGTGGGATGTCTTCTATCCAAAATACATTTTTTATAGAAGACAAACTTTCAATATCAGAAATCAAATGCCGAATTGCCGCGACTGCCGTTGGCGAAAAAAGATCAGGTGCCTCAATCACAAGAAAGCTGTCGGCTCGATCGAGTCGAAAAGTATCATTGCCTACTGAGTCTCTCGCCAATTCCAAATCCTGCAGTGGGATGTGGACCGGTCTTCCCTTCGCTGAGAAGTGTGGCCATGCTGCCAGTAAACTAAGCGCTAAAATAATGGCCCAGATCGTTTTTGGGTGCTCGATGACCCAATCGGCATAGCATGTTACTAATTTCACGGTGCTCTGCTGACGAAAAACACAGAAAAGAATTGTTTAATTAACTTTCTTGTTGAACTCGACCAAAAAATAAATTCGTTCATTTGACAAAATAGTATTTACTTAGGCTGATCGAGCCGCCTGCGGATATCTTCCTGGTTTTTTTTCTCGAGAAGGGAGTCCAATATATAGGCGGATGTTTCTTCCAAACTAATTTCTTGATCGTGGTTGCGATCAATTTTAGAAAAGGCAAAACGACGAACAGCCTCGTTGACTTCTCCACGTTGCACTCGCTGATCACGATTGCGATCCCTTTTGTTCAACCAGTTGGTCGCTAATTGTTGCGCAGCGAGTCGTTGTTGGCCGTCTCGTTTTTTGCGTTTCTCAGTATTTCTATGGCGAGGAACGGAGATCTCAAAAAATGCGACCATCATTTCCTCCCAACTCTGATCTCCCCAGCGAACAGTGGCGGTGGAATCTGGGTTAACAATATTCTTTGCCGAATTATCAAAGTGCGCAACACAGTCGATTTGCTTCGTGTGATTTAGAGGCAACGGCTCCTTTAGGCGATAAACGTGTTGCCAATTAAAATCGTATTTCGGAACGTCAAGAAGAACTGTTTTATCATTCGACTTGTCTTGATGAATAATTTGGAAAGATTTACCTCTCAAGTGCATGTGCGGTATGAGTGCCGTGAGTTTTGCATCTTGAGGAAAGTCCGT
>CAUZBD010000466.1:0-2898 GCA_963577795.1 Planctomycetota bacterium
TCGCCACCGTCCACAAACAATGTGCCACTCCAAACGCGGAACCTCTCTGTTTCGTACGCGGGTCGGTCCGTCTTGCGCTCCGTATCCTTTCAGTTATCGGCAGGAACGCTCACCGGAATCGTCGGCCCCAACGGGGCAGGCAAAAGCACCTTACTACGCGCTGTGTTGGGGCTCATTCCCACCGACACGGGGGAAGTCGCCCTGTTCGGTAGCAGCGTAACCAAAAATCGTCCGCGCATCGGTTATGTACCTCAAAAACAATCGGTCGACTGGGATTTTCCTGTCACTGTCCTGGATGTTGTGCGCATGGGCCGACTGGCACGGCAGACCGGTTGGGGGCTCCTGTTTGGCCGGCCAAACGCAGAAGATCGCCAGGCAGCCTGGGAATCGCTCGAAAAACTTGGCCTCCATCAACTCGCCGACCGCCATATTCGTCAACTCTCCGGTGGACAACAACAGCGTGTCTTTTTGGCTCGCGCGCTTTGTCAACAAGCCGACATCTACCTTCTCGATGAACCCCTGACCGGCGTAGATGCGGGAACCGAGGAAACGATCTTTTCACTGATTGATCAATTAAAAAAAGAAACCAAAACGATTCTTCTGGTCAGCCATGACTTATCCATCCTCACTCGTCTCGACCAGATCATGCTGCTCGATCGACGCATCGTCGCGATGGGGCCACCGCAACAAGTCGCCACTGAGGAGAACCTAAGAAAAACATACGGTGGAAGGCTTTCGCTGCTCGACGAGGCAGAGGCCGAACTGATGCGGATGAAATAAATCAATGGAAACGCTCCTCGCAGAATTTGATTTTACAGGTTGGTGGTTGCGGCCTTTCAGTGAACGCTGGTGGCAGGAGACTGTGTGCTGCATGCTGGTAGGCGTGACATGTGGTGTGCTTGGTTGCTATGTCGTACTGCGACGCATGGCTCTGATTGGCGACGCACTGAGCCATGCCGTGCTTCCGGGTGTGGTGATTGCTTTTTTAATCACGCACGACACCGGGGTATTTGGACTGCTGGCAGGCGCCTTGCTGGCAGGTGTATTGACGGCGGTGCTGGTGGGTGCGATCAGCCGACTGAGTCGCACCAAGGAAGACTCCTCGATTGGCATCGTCTTTACCGCACTCTTTGCGATCGGGATCATCCTCGTCAGCGCACTTCCCCGGGGACTCCACTTTGATCTGAACTGTTTTCTCTTTGGCGATCCCTTAGCGGTCGACACAGCAGATCTGCTACTGATGGCTGTGATCTGTCCGCTCGTGCTCGGGATCGTTTTTCTGCTTTATTACCCGCTGCAGGCTTCAAGCTTCGATCCTGTGGTCTCCGCAGCGATGGGCATTCCAGTGGTCGCTTTGCATTACCTGCTCATGGGCATGCTATCGGCAACCGTTGTTGCGGGATTAAAAACTACCGGGGTCATCCTCGTTGTGGCCTTGATCATCACGCCTGCCTCTGCCGCCTACCTGCTCACCAATCGACTGGGAACGATGATGTTATTATCCGGACTCTTTGGAGGGCTTTCAGCGGTTGCGGGCATGTCGCTCTCGTTCGTCACGAATTGGCCCAGCGGTGCAACAATGGTTGTATTCGCAGCAACTATTTTTACACTTGTTTTACTACTCAGTCCGACGGAAGGACTGCTCACGCGGTCGCTCCAGCGGAAACGCATCCGACGGCATATCCAAGGTGAAGATATCCTCAAAACGCTTTATCGCTTTGTGGCTAAAAATGCAGAACCCGAACAGCACATGTGCTCAATGGAGCAAATCTATCCCGCTGCCCGCGTAACTCGGCGACAGGCCGAGCGCATCGTAGCCGAACTCGAACAAGAGGGACTCCTGTACCGAAAAGCTGCGAATATCGGACTCACAGAGAGCGGGGTCGATAGAGCCATTGAAATGGTTCGGTCTCACAGGCTTTGGGAGTCTTATCTTACTGAGCATGCAGGTGTGAGTGCGGACGAGGTTCACGAACAAGCGGAAGAACTCGAACATGTTCACGAACTCGCCGATAAAATCGATCAGCACCTTGGCCATCCTGAGCGGGACCCGCATGGTGAGGCGATTCCCCCCCCCCCGAAGTCTTCCAGTTGAGATCGCCACATCATTCAGGGTCGTAACTCAAGTTGGGTGAAAGCCATCGCTCTACGCGGTCAATCGACCAGCCTTTCCGACGGGCGTAGTCCTCGATCTGATCACGAGTCACCCGATCGACCGTAAAGTAGCGACTCTCAGGATGGGCGAAGTAGAGCCCGCTTATGCTTGCGCCTGGAGACATTGCAAAACTCTCGGTCAGTTGGATGCCCGTTGTATTTTCTGCGTCAAGGAGTTCAAAGAGTATCTGCTTTTCCGTATGATCTGGACAGGCCGGATAACCTGCAGCGGGCCGGATACCGCGATACTTTTCGGAAATCATGGCTTCAACATTATTCTGATCCACATCCGCGAACCCCCACTCGGAGCGGACCCTGCGATGCAACCACTCGGCGAGCGCCTCAGCCAGTCGATCCGCCACTGCCTGAACCATGATCGCGTTGTAATCATCCTGCTTGGATCTAAACTCTTCAGCGAGTGTGTCGGCACCGATCCCCGCCGTAACAACAAACCCTCCTATAAAATCTTCGCGTCCTGAATCGCATGGTGCCACATAATCGGCCAGCGAGCGATAGTCCGCCTGCCCACGTCTCTGCCATTGTTGACGAAGAAAATGAAATCGCGTTTTTTCATTGGTTCGCGAACCATTCTCAAAGAGCAGGATGTCGTTTCCCTCGCTGGCAGCAGGCCAAAAACCGTACGTCCCGCGTAGCGTTAGTAAGTCTTGATCGACAATCTGATCCAAAATACGATTTGCGTCTTCGAACAACTCTTTGGCCTGTTGGCCGACAAACTCATCTTCA
>CAUZBD010000467.1:0-2892 GCA_963577795.1 Planctomycetota bacterium
CAGAAGAGGGCGATAGAGCACCGTTGTTCACACTCACATCGGATGAAGGTTCAAAATGGAAACTGGGTGACTTCAAAGGCGGTCCGGTCGTCGTTTACTTCTACCCGAAGGATGATACGCCGGGTTGTACAAAAGAGGCTTGCGCCTTTCGAGACCGGAAAAAAGAGCTTCAAAAACTCGGCGTCCAACTCGTTGGCGTTAGCCCAGATGGCCAAGATGAGCATGAGAAGTTTCGCAATAAATACAAATTAAACTTTCCCCTGCTGATTGACGAGGGACACAACGTAGCCGAGAAGTATGGTGCCTGGCGTGAAAAAAATATGTATGGAAAAAAATCGATGGGAATCGTGCGCAGCACCTTCCTGATCAATGCCGAAGGACGATTTGAAAAAATATGGCGGCGAGTGCAGGTCGATGGACACGACCAAGAGGTTCTCGATGCAATCGCAGAGCTTGATTGATAATCTAGTCTTTATTTTCGTCGGCTGCCGAAGACTTTTCCGCCGCGTCGTCGTCCGCATCTTGAGCAATCGCGAAGAGATGCGTTTTATTGCTAATGTAGAGTACATTATCGGCGACAATGGGCGTACTGTAAACCGAATTTCCCATATTGATCGGCCCCGAATCACCATATTCGTCAACGGAAAGAATTTCCTTTTCTGGTGACAGTTTGAAAATCGTCACATCGCCGTCTTCGTCACCAACATAAACTTTTCCATCGACGATAAGTGGCGATCCCCAAGCAGCTGCCAGCATATCGTGGGTCCAGTGCACCTTTCCCGTCTTCGCATCGAGACAGTGAAAAAGGCCGCTAAAATCAGAAATGTAGAGTAAATTATCCTTAATTGCGACTGTGCCACAGCTACGATGCATTTCTTCTTCCCAGTCTATCTCACCATCTTGATTTTGATCCTGCTTGTCGTAATGCCAGACGACAGCCGAGTTAGGGTTGTCACGAGCCACCTCTCCTTTTTTGGGATCAATTGCCTGCAAGCGACGGGGTGGAATCGTATTATCCGGGTCGTCGACATGAAAGGCCAACGTAGGACTGACTTCCCCCCGCTTGGTAGGATCAATACACCAAAGGTGACCATTACCCTCGGCATGTTCTGGGTCCTGACCAACAGCAACATAGACCAAACCATCATGGATCACAGGGGTTGCGATGAGGTTATTCCGCGTACCTCGTCCACCAAGTTCCCACTTGGATTCCTTAGGGTTGCAATCAAATTTCCAAAGCAGCTTTGCGTTTCCCTTGCCATCTCCAGCAGGCGAAAAACTATAGGCCCAGCCGTCACCACCCGCAAAAATAACCTGTGGCACACCACCCAGCACATCGTAGGCAGGGGAAGACCACTGGCCGTGCAAAATATTGATTCCAGGGGAACTATCGGTCCAAAGTACTTTGCCTGAATGCTTATCCATCGCGATAAAGCTCGGCGCAGTGGGGGATGGCAATAAGATGTGTGACTCGTCAACGCCATTGGAAGTATTCACAAAAAGTATGTTGCCAGCTGCTGTCACAGAACAGCTGCACATATTGTGCTGAGAAATTCCGAGTTCCTTCATCATATCGTAGACCCAAACAACGTCGGATTCCTGCTTATCTTCGGTACTGATCTTTTTGAATCCGCTTAACTTTGGCCCCATGAGACGGACCTCGTAGTTGTCGGATTTCACTCCCGGGCCTGCAGCAATAGACCAGTTCTTGCCGGCCACCTTCGTTGTTACCTGCGCCTTTTCAGATAGGGTAGACCCAGCCTTGCGAAAAGAATCGCGGATGACAACCGGGAGTTCTCCCGCATCGAGTTGCGCCACCGCAGGTTGGACCTGATCTTCAGATTGATCCTGTTTTTTGGCAATATCGAACATCCTGCCCCACCCTGCAGCCACGCCATCGTCCTGGTCATCGTAAAAGCCTTCGGTGTCCAAGCATTTCACTTGTCCGCGACTTGTTACAAACCAAAGACGATCTTGTTCTACAAGAGGCGCACAACAAATGCCCTGCAAAGGCCAATCGTGCACGCGGCCTGTTCGTAGTTTTTCGCTCGAATCCTGCCACAGGAAAGAACCATCTCGATTGTCAAAAGCCAGCAAACAACCCAGGTCAACCTTTCCCGGATAACGCGCAAGCCAGCCAGCGCTGTTGTTTGTGCCTACATAGACCTTATCGCTTGCGACAACTGCGTTCCCGTATGTCTGCGAACCGAGCCGAGCGACCCACTTGATGTTCTTTGCGGTTTCCGGTTGCCAGATCCCCGGATTGCCGGCGAATTCGCCGAGGGACCAGGCGGAGGGAATATTCTTTCCTTCCGGTGTATTGTTACGGCGACTGTCGCCACCCCATTGGGCCCATTCCTTGGTAACTTTATCAGCTGGGAGCGATTCGTCCCCATACGCTGCGGAAAATCCAATCAGGGTAAAAACTAAACTGATTGCAAAACATAAGAGTTTTTTTTCTTCTCTCATTAACCTGTTGTATCCTCTTCGTTGTGAAGTGCGAATCACATAGCAATCATGTTGGTATATTTTTCAATCTACTGTCGCGCTATTAGTTTTTATAGACCTTGATATTGTCGAGATAAAGTTCGGCATCTTTGGCGTTACCATAAAGCCCCGGACTCCCATTAAGATTCGGGGATTCGTCAATCACCTCAATTGTCCACGCATCTGGTTCCGCTTGATCGCGCGGCCAGACCTTGCCACGAAGAACAGCCCGCTGCTTCCCATCTGCTTCTTCTATCTCTGCGCGAAATTTCATGCGATACCACACATTGGGGTTCCAGGGGAAATCAACACTCTTCGCCATCCGCATCACAGGCACCCAGGACCGAATCTGCAATTTCTGATACGCACCCATCAGATCCAGTGTGTACCGCTGTGCAATCAAAC
>CAUZBD010000468.1:0-2885 GCA_963577795.1 Planctomycetota bacterium
ACCAAAGTACAACGGCATAGGCGATGCCCGCCCAACCTACCGTCAGAACCACATTCCGCCAACCAAAGTCCTTCACTGCATTGACCATCGGTGTCTGTCCGATCACCTCACCTAAAATTCCCACGGCGGTCGTGATTCCCACAATGAGCGCAAGACGACTCGGGGGAAACCAAACGGTAGCTATATACACCGCGCCCACAAAAGCGAAGGCGGAACCAAAACCGGCCATGCCGCGCGAAATAGCCACTGCCGTGAGGCTATCTCCCCACGCAAAAATCAAACAGCCGGCACCACAAATGGCAGACGCCCCGACAATCAAAAACTTGGTCCCAAAACGATCGAATAAACCTCCGACCAGGAGTTGCATGGGTGCGTAAACCCAGAGGTAGACTGCCAGTGCCGAGGAAAGTGCGACAGGTGTTGCGTCCAGCTCCACCGCAAGATCGGAGAGGATGACGCTCGGCATCACCCGCACAAAAAACTCATAGAGAAAAAAGACGGCGGCGAATCCCCAAAAGATCCATCCGGACCAATGCCCACGCTGAAGTCGCGACCCAAAATCAAACATCTGAAAATTCTAGTTTCCACAAGAAAGACAAAAAGGAGACTCCCTACCAAATAAGGCATGTCGAAGCATGGATATGTTTTATACCATGCTTCGATTAAGACGAACAGAATAGTCTGTCCCGTCTTTCTGCCCGCTGCGAGGGGCGCAGGGAGTGCTTCGCCAGGACCGCTCAGTAACCGAGATTTGTCTATCGTTGGGGCCAAATCGGCTCGTCTGCATTGCGGAACCTCTCACCGCAGCCACTTTTTCGAAATACGCTGTGATGCGGATGCCTCGAATTAGCCCGCTCTACCCTAAATGTCTTTAAGTATCTTTGCACTGACCGGCCGAAGTCAGACAGACGCTTAGAACTGCGCGTTGAGAATCTCAATCACTTTTCTAGAAGAAACCGGGAAAATCTCATCTGCAAAGACGAATTTTTCCCTCTGAAGTTCAACGCGGACCGGAAAGTTGTTGTAGGAAATTTGCGTATCCGGCCACCATATTCACAATGATCGCAACGATCATTGCAGCAACAATCGCCCAGGTCGCAAAACCAGCAATCTTTGTTAACGTTGCAATCGCCGATCGAGCACGTTCCTCATAGTTATCGGCTAAGCGGAGCATTGATTCGTCAAGCCGTCCGCTCTGCTCACCCACTTGAAGAACATCCAGAAAATCGTGCGGGAAAATACCTGTACTCAATAAGGCAACAAATAATTCCTCGCCTTCCTGCAAGGAAGTTGAAACTTGGAGTTGATGCTCTTTGAAATAGTAACTCCCCGTAGCATCAAAGGCATAAGGAACGGCGCGGCGAACGTCCATCCCCGATTCCAATAGAAGGCCAAGCGACCAACAGAGGCGCGCGAGGCAGATTGTTTTCATGCAGCGGCCAACACCGGGAAGCCTTAAAGCAGCAAGTTCGAGAGAACGAAAATGGAACATCCCGTTACGCAGAAGAAAAAAAAGGACGGTGGCAATCGTAAACATACTCATCCAAAAAGCGGTGTAGATAAAAAGGCCCGTATTGCCGAGCAAACCGAGTCCCAGGATGTCGTATGCGGCAGGACCCTTCGTTTCAGCAATGGCTCCCAAAATCCAAATCAAAAAACCGACGATTAAAATGGCTGCGGAAAACTGGATCGCAGGCCATGTGATGCCCGCAATAAATATTCGCTGCATCCGCACGCGGTGTTCATAATGCTGAGCCAAACGGCGAAAAACCATGGGAAGTTTTCCAGCCGCCTCACCCGTTTCCACCATTTGCACAAAAAGTGGGGGGAAAAATCCAGCGTTACCCTCGACCGCCTCAGCAAGCGAACCACCCCGGTCGAGCGCTTTAGCGATGTTAGAAAATGGAACCACTGACCGCCCTCGGGCCTGCTCCGCTTCACGGTTCCATACTCGACGCGCATCAATCCCCGACTCGAGAGAAGTCGCAATGCGACCACAGAGGCCATAAAGCTGGGTACTGGATATTTGAGACATCATCCCCTCACGATATCGGCCGATGCGGAAAACGCGACCCCAATATGGTAGCATGCTCTCTCAAGGCTTTCCTCAAAGCAACAGGTATCAGGATGCCAGCAAAGGTTTTGTTTGATAAAGTGGCCCTCATCGGCGTGGGCTTGATCGGTGGGTCGATTGGCCTGGCCCTCCGCAAACGCAAGCTTATCGAGACGGTCATTGGAATCGATCCGAACCAGGACAATCTCAACACTGCGCGCAAGAGAAATGCGATCACACAGGGGACAACCAATCTGCGGCAAGGGATCGAGGGAGTTTCCTTTGCGGTTATTTCTGCTCCTGTAAAACAGATTCCCCGTTTGGCCACCGAGGTGGACGAGGCGACCTGCGGCAATTGCCTGATTACCGATACCGGAAGCACCAAAGGGGAAATTCTCGCCCGAGTAGGTACAAATATCCGCTTTATTGGCAGCCATCCAATGGCGGGCGGTGAACAGCACGGCCCCCAAGCTGCCAATGCCGATTTGTTCGTGGATCGTACAGTCATCCTGACACCGCCCACAAAATCTACTGAGCGTGATTTGAGCCTGCTTGAGCAGTTCTGGACACATTTGGGGGCCCGTACGGTTCGCATGGCACCCAAGCAGCATGATCGTATCGTCGCCTCTATCAGCCATTTGCCCCACCTAGCAGCAGTCGCCCTCGCCGCTGCGACACCGCCTGGGAACCTACCTCAGGTCGCTTCGGGCTGGCTCGACACGACCCGCGTTGCGGCCAGCGATATCGAACTGTGGGTCGATATTTTGTGTGACAACCGCGACCACGTCTTGAAGTCGGCCGAGCGGTTTGGCAAGGTATGGGCTCTGCTCTG
>CAUZBD010000469.1:0-2865 GCA_963577795.1 Planctomycetota bacterium
CATGCCGCAAACGCGCGAACACGTTCTGCTTGCAAGGCAGGTCAACGTGCCTTCGCTTGTCGTCTTCCTCAATAAATGCGATCTGGTTGACGATCCGGAGCTTTTAGATCTTGTTGAAATGGAAATTCGGGAACTGCTCGAAGCAAATGAGTTTCCCGGTGACGAGATTCCGATTATTCGTGGCGCTTCAAAGCCTGCGTACGATAACCCGGGAGACAAAGAGGCAAGCAAGTGTATCGGTGAATTGATTGAAGCGATCGATAGCTACATCCCCGACCCAGTGCGCGAAACCGACAAGCCATTGCTGATGGCCGTCGAAGACGTATTCTCCATCGAGGGTCGTGGAACGGTTGCAACCGGACGGATTGAAAGAGGTGAAGTGACCGTTGGCGATGAGATTGAAATTGTCGGTTTGATTGATGAAAGCCGAAAGACTGTTTGCACTGGTGTGGAAATGTTCAATAAGACGCTTGACCATGGTGAGGCGGGCGACAACGTCGGCATGCTCCTCCGTGGTGTCAAGCGAGAAGATATCGAACGCGGCCAGGTACTCGCAAAACCTGGAAGCATCACCCCGCATACGAAGTTTGAAGCGGAGGTTTATGTTCTGGCGAAAGAAGAGGGTGGTCGACACACGCCCTTCTTCAACGGCTATCGCCCGCAGTTTTATTTTAGGACAACGGACGTTACAGGCGCTGCAAACCTCCTCGGCGACGTAGAGATGTGCATGCCGGGAGACAACGCCAAACTGGAAATTGAGTTGGGTAAACCAGTCGCTGTTGACGAAGGTGTCCGCTTCGCGATTCGGGAAGGTGGAAAAACCGTGGGTCGTGGAATTGTAAGTAAGATCCTGGAGTAGTTTTAACTGGAGGGGCGTAGCTCAATTGGCAGAGCGCTGGTCTCCAAAACCAGAGGTTGCGAGTTCGATTCCCGCCGCCCCTGCCATTTTAAGGCAAGGCCGGGGGGTAGCCCCTGGGTCGTGCTCCAGGCAAGAGTTGGTTTGCTAAAAGTTTTTTGAAAAGTAGGCGAGCAACGTAGCGTTGTTTTGTGAGTGACTAAACCATGGCAGCAGCACCAAAAGAGTCCGTCGCAGGTATCGGTTCAGCATCTTTTCTGCAGAACCTGTTCCAGGCAAGACTCTACAAACGCAATCAGGGTCGCATCACGCGTCAGGTTACTTTTGCAGCCATTGCGATTGCAATGCTGTTGGGGTGCTGGCGAATGCACCTCTCTGCCGACCCGACGGATGTCGCGATGCGGATGGGTCTTCCCGGTGCATTGCTTTGTGTCGGCCTGTGGGTTGCCTACAGGGCAGTCAATTTTGCGAGCTTTGCCGATTTTCTTATTTCTGTCGAGGCCGAGATGAGCAAAGTTTCTTGGCCTACAAAAACGGAACTTGTACGTGGATCGATGGTGGTCTTGATCACCATTCTTTTCTTGGCTGGCTTCCTATTTATGTTCGATCTTATGTGGGCAAAAGTTTTTTATTGGCTTGGAATCGTAGGGTAGGTGCGACCTGAAGTATGGGCAAAAGTCTGCGAAGCGGCAGCGAACGGCTTATGAGCCCTTTGACTGAAGATCGCAAATACACAAATGAAGGAATGGTACTGTGATTGAGGAACAAGAACAGGTCGATGAGAGCGGAATTGCTTCCGAAATGGAAGAGAATGCGTCGCTTGCTCAGAACCAGGAAGACGATTCCTCGCAAGAAGCATTCGAAGAGGAATTGGCTGAAAAAGAAGTCGCTGAGTGGGCAGACGATGAGGATCTGGAGGCGCTTGCTAAAGAGCAGGCTGAGCGAACGAAAGATCGTGGCGAAGTAGAGGACATCGCTCCTGTGGAGGAAAATCTGGATGTTGGCCCTGTCGAGTCACGTGTCGAAGAGCGGCCACTAGATTGGTATATCCTCAAAGTGCAGAGCAATCGCGAGGACTCGATTGCAGCCGGGTTACAGCGCAGGGTAAAGATGGCGGGCCTCGACGATTTTTTTCAAGAAATAATCGTTCCGGTCGAGATGGTCACCGAGTTCAAAGGTGGGAAAAAAAAGATCGTCAAAAAGAAACTTTATCCGGGCTATATCGTCGTCCATATGGTCATTAATGACGAAGCGTGGTTTCTTGTGCGGGAGACTCCCGGCATTGGTGACTTTACAGGCGCTGCCGGCCAACCCACACCGATGCTCCCGAGTGAAGTGTCGCGAATTATTCCTACGGAAGATGACGTCGAAACGCAGGAGCCGAAATTAAAGATCGGCGTGGGCAGGGGAGATCGTGTGAAAATTAGCGATGGTACCTTCGAAAACTTTGAGGGAGACGTTGACACCATTGATGAGATGAATGGGCGGGTGACGGTTATGATCAATATTTTTGGTCGCTCGACCCCGGTTGAACTAGAGCATTGGCAGATTGAAAAGCTATAAAACCTGGCGACGATTGACGCTGTTTAAAATGCGTGCGGCGATGATGAAGACCAACATTTAATGTAATAAAGAGACTGTTAGAAAGAGACAGACGACTATGGCAAAACAACTCGTTGGAACCGCGAAATTCCAAGTGCCTGGTGGGCAGGCGACTCCCGCGCCACCGGTCGGAACCGCACTGGGACGATTTGGGATTAATCTCGGTCAGTTCGTCCAGCAATTCAACGATAAAACCAAGGACGCAGGCGGGATGCCCATCCCGGTCGTTGTAGACGTCTATAGTGATCGCACTTTTGAATTTAAGACCAAAAGTCCACCCGCTTCGGCCCTGCTAAAGCGGGCTGCGGGAATTGCGAAAGGTTCGGGAGTACCGAATAAAGACAAGGTGGGGACGGTAACTCGCACGCAGGTGGATGAAATCGTAAATATGAAAATTGCGGATCTCA
>CAUZBD010000470.1:0-2864 GCA_963577795.1 Planctomycetota bacterium
GGTCATCCCCCCATCGACCGCAATCACCGTTCCATTGATGTAGGCGGCCGCGTCGCTGACAAGGAAGAGAACCAAATCTGCGACCTCCTCCGCTTGCCCTAACCTGTTTGCTGGTATGCGCTTTTTGAATTCTTTCATCACCGTTTCGCCGACCGCTTCGGTCATCTTGCTCGCAATAATACCAGGGGCAATCGCGTTGACCGTGATCTTTCTTTTTCCCAGTTCCCGGGCGACCGTCTTGGTGAGGCCGACCAAGCCTGCCTTGGAAGCCGAATAATTCGCCTGACCTGGATTCCCAATCACAGCCCCGGAGACGCTCGAAATATTGATAATTCGCCCGAACCGCTGCTGCATCATCGGCATGGTTGCTGCCCGGGTGAAGAGAAAAGCCCCGCGGAGGTTGGTATTTAAAACTGCATCCCAATCGTCGTCGCCCATCCGCGGAATCAAAGTATCGCGTGTAATTCCTGCATTATTGACCAAAATATCAAGCCGCTCCCATTGGTCGGTCACTGCATCGACCACTTTTTTCACACTTTCTGAATCGGTTACATCACAGGGAAACGCGGCTGCCTCACCACCGGCGGAGGTAATTTCCTCGACCACGGTCGCCAACTTCTCCGCATTGCGGGCAATGCAGGCCACCTTGGCTCCCGCCTTGCCCAACCGCAGCGCCATGGCCTGCCCCAGACCTTGGGATGCCCCCGTTACCAGGGCCACTCTTCCCGACAAATCGACCACCAACGCTTCGTTTGCTTCAGCCATTCTCTTCTTCCTCCCTAAAATTATGCCAACGAATGGCAGGTGATTTTTCTTTCGATTCGACGCAGCAGGCCGCGCAGTACGCGACCGGGCCCTACCTCATAGAATTCCGTTGCACCGCGTTCTAAAAGTGCCCGCATCGAAGCCTCCCAGAGGACCGGTTCGACGACCTGCCTGGCGAGGAGCTTTTGGATCATTGACGGGTCGTCATGGAATTGACCGTCGACATTCAAAACTACCGGAATTCGAGGTGGCGCAAATGAAACCGTTTCTAGTGCTTCGGTTAATCGCGCAACAGCCGACTCCATGATCGGTGTATGAAAAGCTCCAGCCACCGCAAGTGGAATCGCCTTCATTGCTCCCAGCTCAAGAGCAATCGGAAGAGCGCGCTCACAGGCTGCTTTGTCACCCGAAATGACAATGTTGCCAGGACAGAGATAGTTTGCAATCGTTAATACGTCGCCGGCGGCAGCCTGCGTACAAAGCTCCTGCACCTGGTTTTTTTCAAGCCCCAGCACGCTAACCATACCACTTGGCGTCGCATCGGCCGCCTGTTGCATTGCCTCTCCCCTCTGCTGCACAACGCGTAATCCGTCCTCGAACGTGAGTACCCCGGCAAAAACCAGAGCCGTGTACTCTCCCAAACTCAAACCCGCGGCACCGCCACAGGCCTCGACCACCTCGGGCTGTTCCACCCGGAGGGATGCCAGTACGGCCAAACTGGTTACAAAGAGAGCGGGCTGGCTGATAAGTGTTGAATCGAGCTTCTCTTGCGGTCCGTCGAAACAGAGAGACGCCAAGTCGTAACCGAGGATTTCACCGGCTGTGTCGTAAAGGGTACGGGCCTCGGGAAACGCGTCATACAACGCCTGACCCATGCCAACGGTCTGGGCACCCTGTCCGGGAAAGAGAAACGCCGTGTTACTCAAATTGCTATTTATTCCTCGATAGCAACCACATTACGACCCATATACCAACCGCAATTGGGACAGATCGTGTGTGTGGGGAGCGAAGTGCTGCACTTCGGGCAATAGGTTAATTGCCGCGGACGCCGGCCATCATGGCTCCGACGCTTTCCAGTCCGTGAGTTGGAATGTTTACGTTTTGGCACCGCCATAACCTACGCTCCCGCATTCTCGCTTGTCACACCACTTGTCACACCACTTGTCACACAAGTAGGACTTTTCCCACTTCATTCAGCCGGTTTTACACTACCAGTCGGCCTCTGCCGATGCAATGGCCCATCCAAACCGGTTACTCAAAAAGGGGCCTCTCCTCCTCCGGATCCTCGGAGCCCAGGTTTTCGGGGGCCGCCACACCGAGATGCTCGAATCCGGCTTCTGTGAGTCGACGGCCCCGTGGCGTCCGCACCACCAGTTCGGTCCGCAGAAGAAAAGGCTCGACCTCATCGATCAGCGTATCAGGCGGCACGTTCATCGTATGCGCAATGGCCTCTGCACCTACAGGGCCGCCTTGGAAGACGCGCAAAATAGTCTCCAAATATCTTTTATCTTGGAGATCGAGTCCCGCTTGATCAATCCCTTGCATTTGCAGCGCGTCGCAGGTGAGTTGAAGAGAGATGCGACCGTCTGCCCGACTGGTCACATAATCTCGAACCCAGCGGAGCCGATTGTTGGCCAGTCGGGGTGTCCCCCGACTCCGCTGAGCAATCTCACCAGCGGCATCTTCATCAATTCCAACGCCGAGTTTCCCCGCGTTCCGCAGTACGATTTCTGCCAGCTCTTCAACGGAATAGAAATCGAGATGCTCTCGCATTTGAAATCGGTCGCGCAAGGGTGGCGAAAGTGACCCCGTGCGTGTGGTTGCACCGATCAGCGTGAATGGCTTGAGATTCATCTTAATTGTACGGGCGTTGACCCCTTCACCGAGGACGAAATCCATTCGGAAATCCTCCATGGCCGGATACAGAAACTCTTCCACTGGTTTGGGGAGTCGGTGAATTTCATCGATAAAAAGTACCGAGCCTTCATCAACATTGGTGAGGTAGGGAACAAGGTCTTTAGGCGACGCAAGCACCGCACCGCTGGCGATCTGAAAGCTCACACCCAGATCGCGGGGAATACAGGTCGCAAAAGTCGTCT
>CAUZBD010000471.1:0-2850 GCA_963577795.1 Planctomycetota bacterium
GAAAGGAAAACCGCATCTACGGTGAATACTGGCAGGATCACCAACCGGTAACGAAACAAACCGAAGCGGTCGGCCATGCGGTAAGGGCGGCCTATATGTACAGCGGGATGGCGGATGTGGCCGCTCTAACAGGACAAAAAGACTATATCGAGGCCATCGATCGACTCTGGCAGAACGTAGTCGGTAAGAAAATGTATCTCACCGGTGGTATCGGAGCGCGGCACCACGATGAGGCATTTGGCGGAAACTACGAACTTCCCAACGCTTCGGCCTACAACGAAACCTGCGCTGCAATTGCCAACGCCATGTGGAACGAGCGGATGTTTCTGCTGCACGGAGAGAGCAAATACATTGATGTACTCGAGCGCGTTCTCTACAACGGCTTCCTGGCGGGCATCTCGCTTGAAGGCAATACCTTCTTCTATCCCAACCCGCTCTCGAGTAATGCTGAGTACCGCTTCAACAAGGGAGCAGTAGGGCGACAGGGCTGGTTCGATTGCTCGTGCTGTCCGGTTAATATCGTGCGGTTTCTTCCCGCGGTAGCTGGAATGGTCTATGCCCAAAAAGAAGACCGTCTGTACGTCAACCTGTTCATTCCCGGCAAAGCAACGATTGCTTTGCCAGAAGGTACCGTAGAAATCACCCAACAAACGCTCTACCCGCGGGATGCAAAGGTTAAGCTGACCCTTGCACCCAATAAACCGATGCCCTTCACGCTGCAGGTGCGCATTCCCGGTTGGGCTCGGGGAGAATGTGTTCCCGGTGGTCTCTATCGTTACCTCGATGCGCAACAGGATCCAATCGAGGGCATTAAATTGCAGGTCAACGGTCAAGCTCTTCCCCTGGACCTGAAAGCGGGTTACGCCACGATTCACCGCACCTGGAAAAAAGGGGACCGCGTTGAGCTTGAAATCCCCACACCGATCCGCCGAGTCCTTGCGGATGAAAAGGTGGTTGCTGATCGTGGACGCGTTGCCATCGAGCGAGGGCCACTCGTGTATTGCCTGGAAGATGCCGATAACGCCCAAGCGGTCGATCGTGCCATCCTTCCGGATGATTCGACACTTGATGCCAGGTTTGATTCTGATCTGCTCGATGGTCTCGTTGTACTCGAAGGGGAAGGAGCCTTTGCCACACAAAACGACGCGGGAAAGTGGGGCCAACAAAAAGCAACTCTCCGCTTGATCCCCTATTACGCCTGGAATCATCGTGGTCAGGGCAAAATGGAAGTCTGGATACCGCGGAGTGGCACACCGATCGAAAAAGCAGCAACGCCAGAGAAAAAATCAGCCGGTTCCTGATCCGCCAGACCATGCATCCGAACTGTCGGTCGGTGGAGACGATTTTCGGACATGCTGGAGGATTTGCCTTACGGTAGGGTAAATCGACATTTATTTTTTGTTTGGCTTTTCATTTATCGGGTTTTGTCACATTTTCCCATTTATCTTATAATCTGAGAAGCTTCAAACCGAGAGATAACACGACTTCAGGTTTTCAAAATCAAAGGGACATACGATGGCCATTTCGCGCAGAACTTTCCTGGCAACCACCGCAGCTGTAGGAACCGAGTTAGCCGCTGCCAAAGTTTTTGCAAAGACGGATAAGAACAGTAAAATTCGTGTGGCTGTGCTGGGTGTCAACGGTCGCGGGCAGTCTCACGTGCATGCGCTGGAAAATAATCCCAACGCCGAAGTTGTCGTCCTCTGCGATCCCGATGAAAAAGTCGCCGGAGTGCGGGCAGAGGCCTTTGAAAAAAACTACAAGCACAAATTTGAAACCGAAACCGATCTCCGTCGCGTGTTAGATCGCGACGACATCGATGTGGTGACGATTGCTACCCCCAACCACTGGCATGCACTCGCTACGATCTGGGCCTGCCAGGCAGGCAAAGACGTGTATGTGGAAAAACCGGGTTCGCACAACATTTTTGAAGGTCGCAAGATGATCGAGGCGGCCAAGAAATACAACCGTATTGTGCAGCACGGAGTTCAACTCCGCAGTTCACCGGCAATCCGTGAAGGTGTGCAAAAACTACGTGACGGTGTGATCGGCGATGTCTACATGGCGCGCGGCTTGGTTTTCCGAACGCGTGGATCGATCGGCAATCAACCAGATGAACAACAACCACCGGCACACTTGGACTGGAATCTTTGGCAGGGTCCCGCTCAGGAACGTGACTTTTCTAAGCGGTTGGTCCACTACAACTGGCACTGGCACTGGGATTACGGCAACGGCGATGTCGGCAACCAGGGCGTCCACGAGACTGACATGTGTCTCTGGGGACTCGACGTGGGTCTGCCCTCGGAAGTGGTCGCCATGGGTGGCAAGTTTCTCTGGGAGGACGATAAAGAGACTCCCGAACTTCTGAGTACCAACTTCTACTACCCAGAAGAGAACAAAATGATCCAATTTGAGGTACGACCTTGGACGACGAATCTTGAGGGCGGTACAGGCGTCGGTAATATTTTCTACGGCAAAGATGGCTACATGGTGATCAACGGCTACAGTAGCTATAAGACGTTCCTCGGTCCCAAACGGGAACCGGGTCCGAGTCGCCATGAGGGTGGTGAAATGGGCCTTCATTTTGCTAACTTCCTCGACGCGGTGAAAAGTCGTGATGCAGGTTCACTGCATGGGCCTGTAGAAACGGCTCATACCAGCTCGGCCCTGGCGCACCTCGGGAACACTGCCTATCGATTGGGCCGTAAACTGACATTTGATCCAAAGACTGAGACTTATGTGGGCGACGATGAAGCGAATCAAATGCTCACCCGCGATTATCGTGGTCCGTTTGTGGTCCCGACGAATGTCTAAGGATTTTTAGGGTCGCACCAAATTGCTTTCACTCAG
>CAUZBD010000472.1:0-2838 GCA_963577795.1 Planctomycetota bacterium
TCGCGGAGTTCAATGGTGAGGTAGCTGATGCAGCGACGGCTGTCCAGTACATACGGTGCAACGAACGCATCGGTCGGGCAGGCGTCGAGACATGCCGTACACGAACCACAGTGGTCGGCCTCCTCGGGTGGATCGTAGTCGAGTTCCACATCGGTGAGCAGGGCGGCCAGAAAAAACCAACTGCCGGCCTCTCGATTGAGGAGCAGACTGTTTTTACCAATCCAGCCCAGGCCGGCCCGCTGGGCAAACTCGCGTTCCAGCAGGGGCGCCGTATCGACCACTCCCCGTACGCGTGCGGCGGGAACCGCAGCGCGAAGCGTTTCTGCAAGCAGACGTAAATCATCGTGAATCCGATCGTGGTAATCACAGCCCCAGCTGTAGCGCGACACGCGTCCACTACTCTCGGTGACCGCCGCCGGTTCAACCGTCCGGTAAACGCGACCGAGCATCAGCAAACTTTTCACTCCATCGAGGACTGCATCGGGATGCCGATAGGCGTCGAGACGGTCGGGAAGATAGTGCATCTGCCCAGCATAGCCCGCTTCGATCCACGCGTTCAGATTATGCAGCCCCGAAGGGGTCACCGCCGGACAGACCCCGGTCAAAGAAAAACCGAGGCGGCCCGCTTCTCGCTTGAGGTTTTCAGTCAGGGTAGGAGTCGAACGTGACACCGTTGCGTCTCGCAAATGCCAGGAATGGGAATTCCCTATTCTCAGTCATCACGTCGGAAGACTCAATCCTCCGCCGCGCACATCGCCTGTATTTTTGTGGCTTTGGCCTTGTTTCTCACCGCTATCAGACATTAGTGTAGAGGCATCGACAGGAACCGCTTCTCCCGGATCGTAAGAAAAATGTGGCTCTACCATCTCGTCCTCGTCGCTGGCATCTGCCTCCTGGGAGGCTGCCGGGAGGAACCCCGAACGGAAGATTTTGGCGAAGTGATTTACCAGATTCCGGTGCTTCCGGATGAAGATCCGTCGACCAACGGTTCGGACCAGAAATAGCCCCTTGGATCGCCGCTGCCGGTTTGGCTGCTTTTCTTTGCATCGCGGCCGAGAGTGCAGCACCGCTAGCTACGCCTACGGGCCTCGCATCGTGGGCTGCGAAGCGAAAATCGCTCTGGACACATGGAGCCGATTCGCTATTCTTCCCCCGCATTTCTTTTTGCACTTTTTGCACCCTTTGCACCTTGCCGTCTCAGTGACAGACGGAACCGATATTCGAAAAAGGAGCCTTCCGATGATAGGCCTACGTTTCTCCTTGCCCTTTTTGGCCGTAGTGCTGTTGGCCGGGTGTCAGCATGGACCGGGGGGCACGATCGATCCGTTCGGACGCACAACGATTCCACCACCCCCGACCGGAACGGCTGCGATCCATGCACCGCGCGATCAGTATTACGGTAAGCCCACCAGGCCCATGGTCCCGGTTGCCGCAAAGCCCGGAAACGCGACGGCCAGCAACGCGACAACACCTGGTGCACAACCGGCCAACTGGGTTTCGAATGCTTCGGCAACGGCCGATCCTCAGAATCGCCTGCAACCGATACCTCCCTACGAAAAAGAAGCGACTCCAGGAACACCTCCCCCGGCGACAAGCCCAGCCGTTGCGCAACCGGTCGCTGCCAACACGACGGCTGCGGCACCGCAGCACGCGACACCGCCTCAGCCCCCCGCTGCCAGTCCGGCACCCACAAGCGTGAAGCCACCTGCCGCCACACCGATCGATCCGACCGCACCGCTCCAGTGGTCGTCCGGAAACCCCTCGCCAACCGCCGCCGCTACGGCGCAGGCCAAGACGGTAACGGGGCAAAATGTAACGGTCAGAAGGGAACCGGTGCAGCAGAATCCACCGCGAATGGCACGCTTTGGGCATGCGAAGGATTACACCCGCTTGCGGGGACAGTTAGAATACTCGGCACAGGATCGCGTCTGGAAAATTCGGTACATCCCTATCCACGGCCAGCAAGATGCCTACGGGGGTCAATTCATTTTATCGGACCGCTCCAAACTTGAGGCGTTTCAGGTGGGAGATTATGTCACGATCGAAGGAGCTATCATCGCAACAAAGACGGTTGCCGGAAACACCGGCGGCAACGTACCGCAGTACGCACCCCACAGCGTGGCCCCTCTTTCTCCCTAACTGGCTGGCTACCTTCGGCGGTTGCCGCATGCAGAGGAGACACCGATGTTAGTCTCCACCGCCCGCCGACTCGTTGCCACGATCGAATCGCTCGGAGGCCCCCTCGTCGAGCAGACCGATGCGGAACTGAGAAAAGGCTATCTATCGCTTCGCTACCGGGCAAAAAGCGGCGAGTCTCTCGACCGTTTGCTTCCCGAATGCTTTGCCCTGGTCCGGGAGGCGGGTCGTCGCCGACTAGGGATGCGGCATTTCGATGTGCAACTCATCGGCGGTATTCTGATGCATCATCGCGCCATTGTGGAGATGCAAACCGGTGAAGGGAAAACCCTCACAGCAACCCTACCGACCATTCTGGCAGCACTTCCTGGTAAGGGTGCACACATTGCCACCGTCAATGACTATCTCGCTCGTCGCGATGCCGAATGGATGCGACCGCTTTATGAATGCCTCGGTGTCTCGGTAGGTGTCGTCGAAACCCAAATGAGTCAGGAGGAGCGACGCAAGGCATATGGCAGCGATGTCACCTACGGGACCGCAAAAGAGTTCGGTTTTGATTTTCTTCGCGACCGCCTCCTTCACCGGAGGATCGGCCAAGAACCCTCGCATCTGCTCGGTCAGATGCTGGGACAGGTAGAAAAAGGCTCGCACGAGTCGCCGGTGCAGCGCGAACCGCACTTCGCCTTGGTCGACGAGGCGGAC
>CAUZBD010000473.1:0-2836 GCA_963577795.1 Planctomycetota bacterium
CTCGCCGATCCCCTCCTGAGACTCGTTTCGGATGGTCTGGGTATCCGCAGCGATGTGATCGACGAAAATCTCCGCCACGCGTTCCCTCATTTGTCGGCCAAAGCAAGAAAAACCCTCCGCTATAAACATTGGCAGCATCTGTTCTTGCTGGTCCACGAAATTGCAAATGCGGGGCGAAAAATTCACCTGACCAATTGGCGTGAGTATATCCGTTTTCACAACAATCAGGAGTTGGTCCATGCGTTGCTCGAACGACGTGCCAAGGTTCTTGTCTCCGGACACTTTGGGAATTTTGAAGTCAGCGGAATGATCGTCGGTCTGTTCGGCTTTCCGATGTTCACCATCGCTCGTCCTCTGGACAACCCGTATCTGGATCGGTTTTTTAATGCCCGACGCGCCACCTACGGATTGCAAATGCTACCGAAGCAGGGGAGTGCCAAGGAGGCGGAGGCACAACTCGCTCAGGGATCCTCCATGGTGGTGCTTGGAGATCAGGCAGCAGGAGACCGGGACTGCTGGGTCGATTTCTTCGGGCGACCCGCCTCGACACATAAGGCCATTGCCCTTTTAGGGCTGACGTTTTCCGCACCTCTCATAGTCGTTTACGGGAAGCGAACCGATGGTCCGCTACACTTTGAATTAGGCTGCCAGCAAATTGCGGACCCCAATCGATTGCAGCCGCATTGCCAGGGTGTGTTCGAGTTGACCCAGTGGTATACCAGTGAACTGGAAAAAATTATCCGGACTGCCCCGGATCAATACTGGTGGGCACATCGACGATGGAAACAGCGAAAATCGCGCCGTGAAAAAAGGACACCGTGGGCAGCCTAGAGAGGAAGCCTCGCCCGCACGAACCATCGCAAGGGGATTTCACCTTGCAATGACAGAATGGATCGAGTTTGCCCCCTTGAGCGAACTCCCGCCAGAAGGGGCTTTGGAACATGTTGTCGCAGATCGGGTCATTGTCATCTTTCGTCGTGATGCGACACTGTATGCGATCGACTTAATTTGTTCGCATCAGGGAGGCCTTCTCAGTCAGGGCGATGTGCATGGATCTTTGGTATGCTGTCCCTGGCATGGTTGGCAATTTGACATGCGCAGCGGACAATGCACATTGAATCCAAAGGTATGCCAGAAAACATAGGATGTGCGTGTGGAAAGTGAACGTATTTTTTTACGCTTGGAGTGAGGTTCTCCGTTGATTTCCTATCGACCTTTTCTCAATGGCGACATCCCGTCGATTGTCGCAATCTGGAAAAATCACGGTCCTGATCCCGCGTTGGCCAAAGAAATTTCTGCAGATCTATTCGACCGTCTCGTCCTTTCTAAACTCTACTTCGATCGCCAAGGACTCATCATGGCACTCGAGGAGAAGAAAACGGTTGGATTTGTGCATGCCGGGTTTGGCCCGAACGCGGATGAATCACAGATTGATACCGCGCGTGGTGTTGTGTCGCTCCTTTTGACCCATGCCGATCACGCCGACCCACAAATTGCAGACGGTTTACTCGCACAAGCGGAGCGCTATTTATCTGGCTGCGGTGCCACCACCATTGCCGCCATTGGACTGGGCGACCTTTGCCCGTTTTATCTAGGACTCTACGGCAGTTGCGATCTTCCGGGTGTGTTTGAATCCGATAAGAATCGTACCGATTTTTTTGAGCGGCACGATTATCGACCGAACGATCAGATCCTCTGCTACAAGAAAGAAGTTGCCGGCTTTCGACCCACGCCGAGTCGCTCGACCATGCGGCTTCGTCGATCGCTTCATATTGAGTTTGCTTCCGATCCAACGGCGCGATCCTGGTGGGATGCCTGCACGCAAGGGTGCCTGCCGCAACTCTCCGCCACTGTCCGTTCAATCGGTGCCCAGGAAATCTTTGCCAAGGCTCTGTTTTGGGACATGCAAACACTCACCGGACCGGGATCTGAGCGTTCGATGGGTCTTTCGAGATTAGAAATGTCCGACCCGGCTGCCCCCCCTGGGACTGGAGAATATTTACTCCAGGAGTGCTTTCACTACCTTCAACAGCAGGGCATCGAGCGTGTGCTGGGCCAATGCGGTAAAGAGGATCTCTCTCGAGCGATGCTTTTAAAAAGTGCCGGCATGGAGCATTACGACACGGGAACGCTATGGAGCAAGAATGTCGTTTGAGCGAAGTTGTTCCAAATGCAGAAGCAATTGCCGCCGACTATCGGGTTCGACTTTCCTTAAATTTTGCGAAAGAACATCGCCGGTTCCAAGTCGACAATTTGCAAGATAATCTTGGAGGATCTCTCTCCGCAAATCCGTTGTCCTGAGTAGAAAGTGCGTCCAAAGCCAAGCCTCGGCATAGTCGATTTCCGTCAATTCTTCGGTTTGCGTTCGCCTTTCCAGCCGCTCGAGATCGGGTTGCCAATCGGTTTCCGCGTGGGCAGCAATCAACCGTTCAGCCTGCGCTGGATTCCATCCTGTTTTGCCGCGATCGCTTTCATAGAATTCGGCCAAACCTTCATCAATCCACAGCGGGATTCTGGGAACCACTGCATGGAGGTAGCCATGACAAACCTCGTGACAGAGGTCTTCCGCAATGTGATCGCCCCAGTACGTGTAGACGCACAGACGCGTATCGGTCTGCACAAAAAATGCCCGTCGATCTGGAAATTGGGGGTAGCGGCGGTCCAAAAAGCGTTGATAGCGGCGTGGTGTTTTAAAAAGGTAAACTTCCACCGGTTCGCTGGACGGAGGCAAAGCAAGTGTGGTTGTCATCCGCGCACGCATCTGCTCCAAGTCCCGAAGGAGCCGATGATTTTCTGGAAGTTGAAAATCGCTGTAGATGACAAGTTCGTCTAAAAT
>CAUZBD010000474.1:0-2832 GCA_963577795.1 Planctomycetota bacterium
TCCTGGAGGATGCCGGGAATTTGCTACACAATACACAGGTGATCGTTGGCCCCGGGGGATTACTCGGAAACTGGCGAAAGATGCACATCCCCATGTATGAGGCACCGTTCTATAATGGCGGTGGGATTCCTGAAGTCATTGAGACTTCCATCGGGCGACTAGGCGTCAATATCTGCTTTGATGCGATGCTCCCGGAATCGACGCGACTTCTGGCAGTACAAAGCGTGGATATCGTATTATTCCCTTTCGCTGCCGATCCAGCACCAGCAACCGTGGCAGCGTGGAGCGCGTGGGCCCGGCCCTTTCTGCAGGCAAGATGTAGTGAGAATGGTGTGTTTGGCATCGCGAGTAATTATGTTGGGCGCGTTGAATGTTTGGGCACCGAACAGTTCTTTCCGGGCGGCGGAATGGTTCTGGATCCTCGGGGAGAAATATTGGCAGAATCGTCGACTCCAACGGGCCAACCCGGGATGGTAATAGCCGACCTTGATGCGTCAGACTTACAGGCAGCCAGAGCGGAACCGGAATATGCATTTCGCTACCGGCGACCGGAATTGTATCATTCCCTGACCGTGGAAACACCCCCCACCGACCCCCTCCGCAAACACGGCGGCAAGACGGGTGCAGAATTGAAATGAATCAGTCCGCCTTGCGGGGATCGATTCGTATCGCTACGCCTCCCTGTTTTCTCATAGAAACTTTGAGGACTGTCTTTGAACTGACGTGCCTGCGCTCGATGCCTACTTTCGTGCTCGTCGGCACTGACGTGTCATCGCGATAGATATATGCCACGAAGCGCTGGCCTTCTGGAAGGAAACCAAGGGCGACGTCGAGCGTACGCGGCTCGGATTGCACAGCCAGGGGCAAGAGAACGACGACAAGCAGCAACAATGTAACAGGGCGATAAAAAAACAATTTCATAAAAGTTGCTGGGATGTGAGGGAGACTCAGACGCGCATGCATGATCTCGCTATCTTACGAAGCTCAAAAGCCCGCATCTCCTTCAAAACACATCATCAATGTTATTAAGCGCTGTTCTGACATGTCAGATGTCCGGACACCTCAAACCCATTTATCCCCCCAAAGCAATTCCAAACACAACCGCGCACCTCATCAAAACCAAAGAAGTAACGGCCCAAACAGTCCCAACCGAGGCAACATCCCAGCATAAATACAGTGGTAAGACCGTTGAAGAATTAAAGACCTATTATCAGTTAAACCGCTCTTCTACTTAAACGCTGACAAATCTAGTTCGGCTGTAACATTTAAATCAAAGCTTTTTTGGGAGCCTACCTACTATCCAAATCATTAATCTTGCCAAAGTTTGCTTAATTTAATTAGATTCCCACGCAGTTTCATATAAAACTTAAAATAGACACGATCATGTGCTCACCTAACATAATTGAAAATGTTCGTAACAGGATTTCCCGAAGAAATCTTCTTAAAAGTTTTGGAGCAGCGGGAGTTCTTGCGTCTACAGGGCAAGTAACCGCTGCAAAACCAAAGAGTAAAAATAAAACCCACAAGCCTGTGACCTTTTCCAGGGTGGTCGACCTAAGTCATACTCTTCATCCGGATTTTCCGGCGTGGTTTATTCCGGGGGTGGAAAAGACCTTTGGAACGAAAACTTTTTCACCTCCTGCGATAGTGGAAGTGGAGCGTATCATGAAATATGAGGAGGTGAAAATAAATCTAAATAAGATTTCCTACTGGGAACATGTCGGGACTCACATGGATGCGCCTCGTCATTTTTCTGAGGGAAGTACTGTGGATCAAATCCCTGCGGCGGATTTGGTTTTGCCTTTGGCGGTGATCGATATAAAAGCCAAGTCTACGGAGGACCCCTTGGCCTTGCTGACGCTTGAAGATATCAATGCTTGGGAAAGCAAACACGGACCGATCCCAAAACGCGCATGCCTCGCGATGAATAGCGGTTGGGCAAAACATGTGAACACTCCCAAATTCAAAAGTCTCAACGACAAAGGAGAACATCGTCAGCCTGCATTTCACATTGATGCGATTGAGTTTATCAAGAAGGAACGGGATGTTGTTTCCATTGCGGTGGATACGTTTTCTTTCGACAATTTGCATTCACCGGAAAGCGATGTTCACTACGCGTGGCTTGGAGACGAAAGATGGGGCATTGAGAACGTCAACAATTTGGACGATGTCCCCGCCGTGGGAGCGACCGTGGTTGTAGGGCAACCCAAAATTAAAGGTGGGTCAGGTGGCCCAAATCGTGTCATGGCCTTAGTTTAGCACTTGGTCCATTGGGCCACTTTAGTCAGCTGGAATAACCGGCTCTTCGCCCAGCAGTTTTGCGAGGGTGGGTTCCATGGCTTCAGCCCAAGCCGCGTAGCCTTTTTCGTTCGGGTGTGTGCCGTCTGGAATGAGATTTTGGCGAAGTCTGCGACCGTTGAGGAAGGATTTATTGATGTTAAGGTAATGCACCATCCTGTCATCGCCGATGACTGCGATGAGATCGTTGACTCTCATGTTGATCTGCCTTGCTCCATCATCATCTCCTCCGCCACGTGGGAAGATTGCCAGTACAAGAACCTTGGTTTGCGGCAGTTTTGTCCTGAGTTGTTTGACGATTAACCGGATATCGCGGGCGGTGACTTCGGGCCGGCTGCTCATGTGGTTGTTGGTGCCGATCATAAGCACCGCCAGTTTGGGTGAGATGCCATCGATGTTGCCGTTTTCGAGACGCCATAAAACGTGTTCGGTACGGTCGCCGCTAATCGCTAAATTTACGGCGTCGCGATTCGCGTAATATTGATCCCAGACTTTTTTGCCGGCTTTATCCCACCAGTGGGTGATCGAGTCGCC
>CAUZBD010000475.1:0-2818 GCA_963577795.1 Planctomycetota bacterium
CAGGGCCGGAGGAAGAAGTCCTCATCGGGGCCACTGGGGCATCCACTGGCGGGTTGCAGACATCCGCACTGGCGATTGGTTTGGCAGATTGTGCCATCAGTTTGATGGAAGAACAAAGTGCAAAACGCTCCGAACTTACGGAGCCAGCCAACCGTTTGCGTACCGAGCAAGATGGGGCCAAAGAGGATCTTTTGTCGCTGGCGATGGGTGGCGAAGTATGCTCCCCAGGCGAACTTCGCGGTCGAGCCAACAGCCTTGCTATCCGATCATCCCAAGCGGCTTTGGCGGCAGTTAAAGGCGCCGGTTACGTCCAGGGTCATCCGGCAGGGCGTCTCTGCCGTGAGGCACTCTTCTTTTTAGTCTGGAGTTGCCCCCAACCAGTCATGGCTGCCAATCTCTGCGAACTGGCGGGCATTTCTGAATAACGCGCGATTGAGATCGCGTCACAATGAACGTTTTTGTTTTTCATTCGTGTCCGGCATGCTCCAGAGCGTTGCGAATCAGTTCCACGATATGTTCATCATCTAGACGGTAGAAAATATGCTTCCCTTCGCGCCGATAACTGACAATTCGTTCGCTCCGTAATAATTTCAATCGTTGGGATACTGCCGGTAAGTTATCGTTGAGAATAGAAGAAATCTCGGTGACGCACATTTCTCGCCCAATCAAGAGTCCCAGTAGTCGCAAGCGGTTGGGGTCGCCCAGGGCGCTAAACATGGCCGCCGCCCGATAGCAATCCTCAAGACGAAGAAGCTCATCTTGTGAAATACCATGATCATTTGCAGCACACGTCGGTTCGATAGGGTTGTTGGATTCAGATGGAGTCATGGCTGAAGTACGCTAACACGGAGGCTTAATGAATAAGTTATGTAAGTTTTTAATTAACCGGTTCTAAGGATTATTTACCAAAAAATCCGATGCGAGTGACTCCTTGACGGCAGTTCTTTTCTAGAAGCTAATTGCATGGAGATGTCCCTAATTTAGCACAATAGAGGTTTCCTGTGCAGCCAACCGTCGTAATTGCTATCTATTCGGTGTTGGTGGTGCTGAGTTCATTGCTGGGTGGTTTTCTTCCTGCGATGATCCACTTAACGCACCGTCGCATGCAGTTTTTGATGAGTGGTATTGGCGGGCTGATGCTGGGGATTGGTTTTTTTCATCTCTTGCCGCACAGTCTACATACCTCGATTGGAATTGATCGTGCCGTGGTTTGGTTGATGCTTGGTTTAATTACGACCTTCTTGTTAATTCGAGTTTTTAGTTCCCACGTTCACGCAGCAGAGGCTGGAGAATCCGAGTGTAGCGGCGCATTGCATGAATCGCATCAAACGGGTGATTCGCACGCTTCCGGCGGGCATAATCACGCTGTATTCGACGGCGCAAAATATCGTTGGGTTGGTCTGGCGCTCGGCCTCTCACTGCATACGTTGCTCGACGGGGTAGCAATGTCGGCTGCCGTACTTGGCGATACATCCCACGTTTCGGGAACACTTTTTCTTGGCTTTGCTGCATTTCTTGGAATTTTGCTCCATAAGCCACTCGACTCTCTTTCCATTACCGCTTTGATGGCAGCGGGGGGGTGGTCTGTCCGTTGGCAATCGGTGGTCAATGTACTGTACGCGATGATGTGTCCGCTTGGAGCACTGGCCTTTTATCTTGGTGTTCGAGATACGCCGCACGAGTCCGTGGCAATCGGATGTGGATTGGCTTTCGCTGCTGGAATCTTTATCTGCATTGCCCTGAGTGATCTGCTGCCAGAATTGCAGTTTCACTCGCATGATCGATTCCCGCTTACTGTTCTTCTACTGCTCGGGGTCCTTGTTGCCTATGGTTTAAAATATCTTGAACCGCCCCATTTGCATGATACACCAACCAAAGATGTACTTGACAATCACTCGACGGTTCACGATCACGAACATCACTCCCACGATCACCACCCGCACGCGCACGATACAAAAGAGTAAGTTCAATCAGCGTGCTCGTTTTTGTTCACCGGCTTTTGATTTATTGGTTGTCTCGGGACCTCTGTGAGCGCACTTTTTTACTAGGATTGCTGCCTCCCCGCCTGCCGTGTATCATCCGGTTCTTGCATGTGCAAAGAGTTTATTTGCATCGTTGTTGAGAAAAGTCAGTGTTGGGGCAAAGATGCATCTCAACAGGAGAGTCGGGAATTGCCCGAGGAGCGTGACATATGGGTAATGAGAGCGGTGGTGTCCACTGGCATGCGCAAAGTGTTTCACGCGAGAACCGAGAGCAATTAAACGGACATCGTGGATGCGTTGTGTGGTTAACCGGACTTTCCGGATCGGGTAAGAGTACCATTGCAAACCTTCTCGACCACAAACTCCACCGATTTGGAGTGCATACCTTTTTGCTCGATGGTGATAATGTCAGGCATGGATTGAACGCTACGCCGTCACGCTTGACCGAGCAATATGGCGAGGCTTTTGGGACGCGGTTTGGCCTTGGGTTTTCTGAAGAAGACCGACAGGAGAATATTCGCCGCATCGGGGAGGTTGCTGGGTTGTTTGCCGATGCGGGCATTGTGGTGTTAACGGCGTTCGTAAGCCCCTATTGTCGTGACCGGGATGCCGTTCGGACCCAACTTTCAAAAGGTGATTTTATCGAAGTTTTTGTAGATACACCGTTGGAAATCTGCGAACAGCGAGATCCCAAAGGACTCTACCGAAAGGCACGGGCGGGAGAGATTCAGGGGATGACCGGTATCGACGATCCCTACGAACCTCCGAAACATCCGGAACTGGTTCTGAAGTCGGGTCAAAATTCAGCGGAATCATTGGCCGATTGCGTACTGAAG
>CAUZBD010000476.1:0-2808 GCA_963577795.1 Planctomycetota bacterium
GATCAAATTTATTTCGACCTTCAGTGTGGAGCAGGCCTACGGATTGGCCGGCTCCACGTGGACCTTCTGGCTTTTGCTTGCTGCGACTCCTGCGATTGGACTGCTGCTCGTTGCCTGGATTACCAGACAATTTGCTGAGGAAGCACAAGGGCATGGCGTGCCGGAGGTGATTTCTGCAGTCGCTCACGATGATGGCGTGATCCGGCCGCGGGTGGCCTTCGTCAAGGTGGTGGCCAGTGCGATTTGTATCGGCACCGGGGGTTCGGTAGGTCGCGAGGGCCCGATCGTTCAAATCGGATCGGCACTGGGGAGTTTGGCTGGCCAGATTTTCAAACTCTCCCCGCGGCATCTCACGATTCTTGTGGCCGCTGGCGCAGGAGCCGGAATCAGCGCCACGTTCAACGCGCCTCTGGCAGGCGTGATGTTTGCCAGCGAGATTATTTTGGGAAGCTTTGCCGTCGAGAGTTTGGCCCCGATTGTGGTGGCCTGTGTGCTTGCCCAAGTGGTGCACGTGCAGGCGAGTGAGGCAGGCTGGTGGCCAGCATTTGGAGAACTCAAATATGAATTCCTCGGCGACTGGGGGCAACTTCCCTCCTACATTATCTTCGGCATGCTCTGTGGCCTTGTGGCAGTCAGCTTTACCAAAATGCTCTACCGCTGTGAGGATCTCGCTGCGGAAAAACTACGGAGTTGGTGGCAACGGGCGCTGCTGTTGGGTCTGGCCGTGGGGGTCATTGCCGTGAGCTACGAACTGGTGCTGCCCCGGGTGGCACCCACCGCCGATCGGCAGGTCAAAGCTCCTGCGCTCTTCGGCGTGGGTTACGAGGTGGTCCATCGGGCGCTGCGGATGCAAAACGAACTAAAACCGGTTGAGCTTCAAGATAAAGAAGATTTGCAAGATGCAGCCCAGAGCAGTGAACCGATCAACGAAGAGATTGCCTTAGATAAAAGTCGGATGCGGGCGCAATTGTTCTGGTTTTTACCGCTGATCTTTTTGAAACCCTTTTTAACGAGCCTCACACTCGCCGGCGGAGGATCGGGCGGAATTTTTGCCCCGTCGCTTTTTTTAGGTGCCGCGTTGGGCACTTCGTTCGGATTGATCTGCAATCTTTTGTTTCCCCAGTTCAGCGCCAATCCTGGCGTGTATGCCATTGTCGGGATGGGTGCGGTGGTCGCCGGAACCACCCAGGGGTTGCTCAGCGCGATTTTAATTGTTTACGAGATGACCGGCGACTATCGCATTATTCTGCCCATCATGATTGCTGCGGGGCTTTCCAGTTGGGTCGCACGTTATATCGATCCGGAAAGTATCTACATGAAGAAGCTGAGTCGTCGCGGCAAGACGCTTGCCCGCGGATTGGACATGCAATCGCTCGAGCACGTTCGCGTCCGCGACGTGATGATTCGCAATTTCCCGACCGTCTCCTATACCGATAGCGTTGATCAGATCATGCGGGTGGCACGGGCCAATCTCCATATCGAAAGCCTTCCGGTGATGGATGCGGATGACAAATTGATCGGGATCATCCGCGCTGAAGATCTCCATCGCGTTCTGGATGCAGATCTTGCGCCGCATCTGGTGAACGCGGAAGACATTGTGATGAAATCGCCGTTGAGTGTTTCGCCCGAGTTGAACCTGCTCGAGGCGATGCGCGATTTTGGCAGTCGGGATGTGGAGACGTTGCCGGTGGAGACCGGCAAGGGGGCGTCGCGGCGGTTGGTGGGACTGCTGCTACGGGCAGATGTCTTGAGCCGTTACCGCCGCGAAATGCTGCGGCCCCCTTAAATCTCTGCGGTCGCAAGGCAGCGAAAGAAGGAAAGTGCGAACGCGCCCCTCGGAAATGCGCATCGTTTCTTAAAGCGAATGTCACTGATGCGTTCATGCCCCCACTTTCTCAAAGTGTGTTATCGGGATGCATTCTATTGAAGCGGTCTAGCGCGGTCATTGACCGTTGAACGTAAAACCTGTGGTTTACTTGTGTTCTTGTGAGTCAATCACGTCAGTTTGCTTTGGTAGTGCAAATAACCTAAAGTGTTTTTTATTGGCACACGTCAGGTTGTGCGTTACAGTCTCCCAGTAATAAGGGCGATCGGCATATGGTTGCGGCCGGCATTTTCTTGAGTCTGTTGATCCTGCTTATACTCACACTCCGCCGTCATGCGTGGCCGACGGTGTTTTTCTTTTTTCTCTCGCTTGCATTGATTGTGCTGCTCTTTCTACATCATGCGACCGATTCGTTGAAACTGAACCTGTGAGCCAAAAATATCGGGGCGGATGAAACCATGTCTGAGATGAACGAAGTCACGGCCAGTCACGACGAACACCCAGCGTGGAAGTTGTGGCCGAGGATTGAATTTGCAATTCTGCACTTTTGCGTGCTGGCCATTTGTGCTGTGCTAGGAGGGGCGTTGTGGGTGCAGTTTGTGGCGGGTGAGTATCCGTGTCCGCTCTGTATCTTGCAGCGGATGGCCATGATCCTGGCCGCCATGGGTTCTGTCTTTGTGATCACCCACGGTCATTACGCTCGCGTTCAGGGATTCTCGGTGATGGGCCTGGGCTACGGGATGTCGATCCTCGCTGCACTGGTCGGACTTGCGATTGCAACGCGGCAGATCCTCTTGCATATCGCGCCGGGTAATTTGGGGTACGGCAGTCCCGTCTTGGGCATGCATCTCTACTCCTGGGCGGCGGTGGTGTTTTTAGTCGTGCTGCTGGTGAGCGGGCTGATGTTGATTTTCGGTCGCACACCGATCCTGCACTGTCCGGTATGTCACGAAGTAGAATCGCCGGAAGAATCGAACAAGAAA
>CAUZBD010000477.1:0-2785 GCA_963577795.1 Planctomycetota bacterium
TCACCTGATAGTCATCTCGGAGCGAACAGTGGCTTTCGTTCATGAATTGGCCCAAACGCACCCAATCTGCGCGCTCAAGTGCACCAGCAGCCTCCTTGGTGCGCGCGATTTCGCCGAGGACGTGCCTTGCCCGCTTGTAAGGGATCTCTTCAAGGGTTGCTGATTCGAGTGTGCGGAGATCAACATCTCGATAACTCAACGCACCGATCGCCCTCAGGGCTTGATCGCATTGTTGTCTGCGCTTTGCATATTGGCCGTCTGCAAGCGAATGACGAACATTGGTATTGGCAATAAGCAGACAGACGTCGCTTTGCCCGAAAGGAATAATCTTCCATGTCTCTGCTTGGCAGTCCAGAAGGAGTGCCGCATTTGCGCGCGCAGCGATACTGGTGGCTTGATCCATGATTCCGCAGGGAACGTGCGCATAGTCATGTTCGGCCCGCTGACAGAGTCGAGCCTTTTCTATGCTCCCAAGTGCACGGCCACAGATAACTTCTGCTAGCGTCGCAGAGGCGACCTCCAGGGCTGCACTCGAACTGAGTCCTGCCCCCCGAGGTACATCGGATACGACAAGGGCAGTAACAGGGCCCGGATCAATCCCCTGTTCGCGACACAGGAGAAGCGGTCCAAGTACATAAGCTGCCCAACGCGGTTGCCCGATGCATTGGAGGTCATGCGTTTGGATGGTGTCTGTCGTACTGTTGCTTACGATTTGCGTCGAATCATCAGGTGAGGGAGCCGCAGCAATCGCGGTATAGCGATCGATGGCGATAGGCAACACAAACCCATCGTTGTAATCAACATGTTCACCGATCAGATTCACCCGACCCGGGGCAACGGATAACCAAACCGGGGGACGACCGAAACGGTTTAAAAATGCTTTGCACGCTTCATCGGCAATCGGTGGAAGCTGGGGGGTCGCCGATGGTGGCAGGAGAGTCATTGCTGCTTCTCAGCCGATAGTTTTGTTTGGATGCGCTTTGCGCGCAGGGCGGCTTCGCCCTGTTCCGGACCTTGAACGGCTCGATAAAACTTGATCGCTTCGGGGTTCTGGCCCGCGGCTTCAGCAACCCGGCCTCTTGCCATGGTCGTCGAAATCTTCGGTGTGTCTGTCGGCCACACCGAAGATTTCTGTTGTTTGTCGGTTTGAGTCAAGTAGTAATCTGCGAGAGAAAAATTTCCTTCATCAAACGCGATCGTGGCTAAATGCCGGGTGGCGTCACGGCGAATTACATCCGATCGGTCGTAGAGGAATTCCACCTGTGCCTTAATTTCGGGAGGGATATCGTCTTTCGGAAATTTCTGGAGCATTGTGCGCGAAGCCAAGAGGAGAGGTTTGGCCCCCTTTTCGCCAATCGGGGCATCGCGTTCTCGGCGGGGCGTGCCCTCGATCTGCGTCGTATAACGGCCCGCCAGTTGCTGGAGTCTGCCTGCCCATAGCGGATTGACGGATCCGGTCACAAATTTTCCGTAGTGCTGCATTTCGCGCGCAATTCTTGTACGACCCGCATTTTTAGGATCCGCGAGAATGCGGTTGGCGAGGAACGGCCAGGGCCAAATGCGCGGGCGAGATGTTTGATCGAGCGCATCGACTTGATCAGCGATTCGTGAAGGAGTGGATACGAGCTGCATGCGATTATCTCTACCAAGCGCATTCTGAATCGTCTTTATCCGTTTTGAAAGTGATTGAGAACTCGCTTCAACAAAGGGCACCATCTGTGTGACGAGATCCTCGGTTGCCCAATAGGGTTTATCTGGCAAATCCCAGGCACGTAAAAGATCGTCGCCTGCGCGAACCTCCGAAAGTGTCGCGATCCCACCATCGGGTCCGGGAACAGGGAGCCCATACGTCGGATCGAACAGGAATATTTGTCCATTATGAATAATACCGACACACCAGAGTTGAAGCGCTGGTTGCTTGTTGTCGCCGTTGGGTGCAGGCAAATAAAGGAGCACTGCATCAAGATCGAGTTGCCGTGCTAAAAGAGTAAAGAGCCACGCGCGATCCACAGGGCTACCGTGGCCAAAAAGGAGCGTTTGCCAGGGCAATTGCGCTGTACGTGGTTCATTGGGTGCTGGTTCGGGATCGAGTGCAACGTGGGATACGGTCCACTCAAAAAGATCGCGAGCAGCGGAAAGGTCATCGCTGGAATGAAGTGTGGCGTCATTGGCAACCCCATTGAGCAGCGCACACTCACGTAAATAGGCACCGTCGTAATTGCTGTAGTCGCTCTCCTCGAGATTCGATATCAATGGCCCCGTTTGCAATGTCTCTGGCAGTGTCGCCAGGAGTGGATCAAGTTGCCATGCGGTTTGCGGTTGTTCGATCCGGTTCCATTGATTCAAACGGTCAACGATCTGGGAGAGGATTTGTGTGGGGCCAAATTGTGAAAGGTGATTCAGATTATCGACCGCATAATCAAAGTAGTCCTGGTTCTGTCCACTGCTCACTTGGGCATCGGCTGATACCGGGATCACTGGCCGATCCGCACAGCCGCCATGTGCAAAGAAGAAGCAAGCGAAGGGCAAAGTCCAGCAGACGGGGTGATACATGGAGGTTTTCATCTTACTGTTGTGCGCTGCTGCGGCTATTGGTTTATTTAGGATATACATCGAGAGCGGTTTCACGTAGGCGAAGTAAGCGGCAAAGTGTTTCTTCAAATGTATCGAGGGGAATCATGTTCTGTCCATCGCTGGGAGATTGATCGGGTTCTGGATGCGTTTCAAAGAACAGCCCATCCACACCCAAAGCCACTGCCGCTCTCGCCAGAGGTTCTACCAACGC
>CAUZBD010000478.1:0-2758 GCA_963577795.1 Planctomycetota bacterium
GCAGTACGTGTTCCCCGGCCAGCAAGGCCACAAGCGTAAGTCGAATCGCGCGAGGGCGGCCGAGGACAACGCTCGCGATGTTGGCTTCCAGGCGTTTGGCGTGCTCGTAGACGATCGTCTGACTTGTGGCCGGTTCGGTGATTCCCGGATCGTTCATGCTACAGACTCTTAAAAAGAAACAGTGCCATGCAGATTGAAGGTCGCCACGGTCCCGGTTGGCCGTCTACCTGGTGCTTGGTCAAGCAGCAGGATCTCCAGAACGATTGCCAGTCGTGCAGTATAGCTTATTTGCCCGTTAAAGTGCGGACCCGCCCGAATGGAACAGGCGCTTTGATCTCAGGCGGTTTTTTTGGCGGCCATCGCTTGTTGGGAGGGAACTTTTACGTTCCAAGCCAGTCCCAACTTTTGCAGCAGTAGGATAGCCAGCCAACTCACATCCAGTTGCCACCATGCCAGACCGTGACGGGCAGACGTGGGGAATGCATGGTGATTGTTGTGCCAACCCTCGCCGAAACCAAAAAGGGCACAGAGGAGATTGTTGGTCGACAGGTCAGCCGACTGATAGGGTCGACCCCCGAACATGTGACAGATCGAATTAATCGACCACGTGATATGGTGTCCCATGAACACCCGTACGAGTCCACCCCACAAAATTCCAAGCAACGCACCCTGCCAACTTTGTGTGATTGCCGCACCGATAAGTGCCGGTATGGCAAAACTCGCCAGGACCCATAAATAATAAAAACGATCCACCCAAACAAGAAACTTATCCTGGAGTAGATCCGGGACATAACGTTTGAGTTCAGGTTTGGACCAATGAGTCGTTAGTAGCCAGCCACAGTGCCCATAGACAAAACCGCGGAATGCATTCCACAATCCCTTGCCGTGCAGATTCGGAGAGTGGGGATCACCCAGTTTATCGGATAATTGATGATGCCGGCGATGAACCGCACACCACACTAAAGGCGATCCTTCAATACTTAAAGCACCCATCATCATCCAGATGGCTCGCAGCGGGCGATAGGTTTCAAAAGAACTGTGTGTCGCCAGGCGGTGGAATCCGATTGTGATACCCATTCCCGAAACACACCATGTCGCAACGATCAGTGCGAGAAAAGGCCAGCCCATCCACCCGACCGACCAACTGTAGTAGACAGCGGCCACAAAGCCGAGGAACGGCGCGATGATGGCCGTGAACATGACTGACCGATTCAAAAAATCAGCCGGTTGGCTGATCTCGTCACTGCGATAGGGTCCCTGCGAAAACTCAGGATGGCCTTCCTGGTCTGTGCCGCCAGCTGCCTTATCGTGTGGTCCGACAGGCACTTTCGGTTCAAGTGTCGGCCCGGAGGTACTCGGTGCGATGGACAAGGGAGGTGTTCCTTCTAGAGGGTGGCTGTCGCCGAGGGCGGGATCCTAGCGGGTCCTATGTTGTACCGTCCACAACTTTTTTATCGTGACTCTGGAGGGTTGTGGAACGGGAGAGGGGATATGCAATGCTTTTTTAAAACAGCACCCCTACCCCTTTAGGGTAACCTGCCCCCTGCTAAGGCGATAGAGCGGTATCCAGGCCGGGTTAAAATAGGCGGCTTGTCCGTTGCATTGCGAGGAACCCATCTTTCAATACTTCCCCCCCGTTCTGCGGGCAGGTTTTTTTGTTCCTCGGGCATTGCCGGGGTAACCAGTCCTTAAAAGAGTTCTTCGACCGCTTTCCCCTCTTCCACCACTTTGATCGGTCGACCAAGACTGCTGATGCTTTCGCTTTCAGGATCCACTTCGAGAGAGCGACAGTAAGTCTGGAAAAGGTCAGGCACGCTAACAGGCCGATCAACCACCTGAGAACCATCATCACTCATTCTGCCGATAACTTGCCCACCTCGAATTCCCGCACCCGCCATCGCTGCAGAGAAGACCCGTGGGTAGTGGTCGCGTCCCCCACGTGGATTGATTTTCGGTGTGCGACCGAATTCACCCATCCAGACAACAAGCGTTGAATCGAGCAGTCCGCGTTGTTTGAGATCCTTAATCAGCGCTGCTGTTGGCTGGTCGACTTGGCCTGCCAATTCGTGCGTCTTTGTAAAATTATCCTGATGCGTATCCCAGCCTCGGCAATTCACTTCTACAAAGGTGACTCCCGCCTCGACCAGCCGTCGCGCAAGCAGGCATCCGGAGGCAAAATCAGAGTTCCCGTAAGCGTCTCGTATTTGTTTTGGCTCGAGAGATAGATCAAAGGCCCGCATTTCGGGTGAGAGGATCATACGTGACGCTTTGTTGTAGGTTGCCTGATGCGAATCTTTGACTCCTGCTGCCACGTTTTGTGTTTCCTGTAATTGCGCCAGAAGATTGAGCCGTCGGCGGTAACGATTCGTATCGGTAGTGAGTTCTGTATTTCCGGGCGGATTTTTTGGATCGCGATGGGCGAAGGGATCAAACTGCGTGCCGAGGAGCCCGCCACCGACCCGTAAGCGCGTGCCTCCGCCAATACGAACGAAAGGCGGAAGTGCCTCCTGTTCTTCCCCAAGTTGCAGGGCGGCAACCGCGCCGAGAGATGGATATTTAACCGTGGGTGTCGGCAGGTAACCGGTATGCAAGAGAAAGGATGCGCGATTGTGGTTTCCTTCTTTGCTGGTGAGCGATCGAATCAAGGCAAAGTCATTCATTTGCGCAGCGATGTGCGGTAAATGTTCAGCGATCCGAATTCCGGGAACGCTGGTCGAGATGGACTTGGTGTTTCCGCCATTGCCATGACCTTCCAGGG
>CAUZBD010000479.1:0-2752 GCA_963577795.1 Planctomycetota bacterium
ACGGATTTATACTGAGCGGATTGTATTTCCTGTGTATCAATATTGCTTTGTAGTGCGGTTAACTCCTGCTGTACGTTCTGTTTTGTTTCTCCAAGGAGGCGAATTTCTTTTTCGAGCGCAACTAATTTTTTATTGCTTGTGTTGACTCGCGTCCTGAGGTCACCCGTTATTTGCTGTTGTTTCTGGAGAACGCTCTCCGTTTGTTTCCGATCATTTTCCGATTGACGGGCATAATCGAGCAGGCCCTCGGGCAACTCGCTGCTTCGCTGGTAGGTTTTAGAAAGCGCAATCTGACGAACAAAATAGCGCAAATCGAATTTGCTCGCCAGCAAACCTTCACCTAAAGCAGCAAGCAACGCAGGGTTTGTGGGTGGATTTTCACTGTGATGGAGATCGAGGGGATGGACGATCCCACGGCCAAACATATGTGCCCAGAGTCGATTGGCCAGATTTTTCTGAAAAGCGGTATATTTTCCACTCGTAAGTTCTAGTGCTAAAAGTTCGCGACGAGAAAATTTTGGAATGGGCCGTACGCCTTCAGCCGGTTGTACGACGTACCGCTGCTCCTTCTCCATTTCGGGCTCGGGTAGCTGTTTGCCACCCGGGAGATGTGGCATCATCGCCTGAGGATCACCGCCTTCAAACACAGAGACAAACGCGGCCTCTCCTTCAGCACGTTCGGCGACCACTCCTTTTTTTTCAGTACCAAACAGATACGTGCGGTTGAGAAAAGCATAAATTCCATAATAGTCGCTCTGTAGATAGTCATCGATCGAGGGATGATCGTGACACTGAGCACACTGCATATCCATCCCAAGAAACAGACGCCCCACATCGCGCGTGAGAACGTGTGGCTCAGCGGCCCGATCGAGTAAGAAGCGTGCTGCAGGCCGTTGTTGATCCTTGGCGCCATCGGCCACGATAATTTCTCGAACTAAGGAATCCAGTGGTTTGCGATCTTCAATCGAGGTGCGAAGGAATTCCCGAAACTTTCCAGGACTAATAACTTTTTCGATCCGCCGCTCCATTAGCATCACGTCGAACACCCGCATGAAATTTCTATCAAAATGCGGTTCTTGAAGGAGGACGTCGATCAGTAAGGCCCGCTTGTCTGGACGCGTATCTTGCAAGAAGTCGCGCGCTTCCTGAGCGGTAGGAATTTTGCCGGCCAAATCGAGATAGACACGACGAAGAAATTCGGAATCGCTGCAAATCGATGTCGGTGGCCCCACCCGCTCGGCTTCGACGATTCGATCAATTTCAACGTGTAGAGGTTGCAGAGCCTCGTTTTCCGGCGTTGCCGTGCCGGCAGCTACAAAACTCCCGCAGAGAGTTTCTAAAGCCAAAAAGGTGCTAATAATTAGGACGAGGCGATACATGGAGCGGAACCACCAAATATTTTCGTCAATCCAGGCCTCCTTGCGGCGGGTAACTGAAAGGCGCATCACCGGCTGGCATCGTGCGCTCTGCAAGGAGTCTGTCGGGGGTTGCTAGCTTAGGTGGGAGCCGATGTTGGGTCAACAACATTGTCGGCTACGGCTAGCTTTAGAGTGCATCGACACCAAGCTAAGATCCAATTGAGCAAGTCTTTTTAAAGGATTGCGGAAGACGAAAGTTTTTTTACGGAGGACAGAAAAAACAGCGCGATTACCCCCAGAAAGTGTGGTTGCAATGACAGCGTCCCGAAGCATCCTTGCGTGTGCGTTGTTCTCGCATGGAAGCATTTCAAGAGGGGGCTTTTTCCCGATTCAGTTTTGGCTGAGCCTTTTTTTCGGTTCTTCATAAAGCAGCGCGTGGGTTTCTCGAAGCAGATCAGGCAGCCTATCGGCAAAGGGTGATGCTGCGCAAGCTTCGGTAAGCTCAAGCTTGTCGATGTGCGCGGCGTTGAGTCCGGGAAACCAGTGTCCCCCGTTGCCGAGTAAGTTGTAGCGCATGCGTGCGTATTCGAGCATGTCATAGCTCAAGGCGAGTTTCCGCAACCAGAGCATGATCGGTAGATTCATATACCCAGGACTTTCATCCCACGCAGGGAGATCATCGCCCTCGTAAGAGGCCATTTCGATTCCCACGGCATGACACATTGCCTCTTGGAGTCGTTCTCTAATGGGAGGGAGTAATTGGTTTGCTTGGTCGATGTAAGGGAGGGTTTGAAGTTGGAGGTCAAAATCATCGGGGCAACTTGCGCCAAGACTGAGCGTATGGATTTCAGGCGGCGCAAGACAAAAGAGACAATTGAATACGAGCGGGTGCAGAGGTTCACAAAGCGCGGTTAATTTTTCCGGCGGCCGGTAAAGCATGCCGCCTTTATCTGCCGGACTGATGATAAAGACTCCCATATCCCGTGCCTTGGCTGCTTCGATCGCAGGCCAGTTTTTTTGAAAGATGTAGTACCAGTGGAGATTGATGTAATCGAAGCCACCATCCTCGGTATGTTCAATCGCCGCCAGGATCACATCGAGTGCTGCATGTGTGGAGAAGCCAACGTGCCGGACTTTGCCTTCGCGCACAAGTTGCCTTGCTGCGGCAAGGCAACCACCGGGCCGGATGGCCCACCAAAGCCGTTCGTGGGTGTTGATTCCATGCAGGCCCAATAAATCGATCGTTTCAAGTTGTAGTCGCTCGAGCGATTCGTGGACGTGGTTGATAAAAACATTCGGGTCTGCGTGAGGCGCTATCTTTGTCTGGACAATGATTTCTTTTCGATTCAGTTGTGGCAGAATCAGACCAAGTTGTCGTTCTGACGAACCGTCTC
>CAUZBD010000480.1:0-2744 GCA_963577795.1 Planctomycetota bacterium
AGCGGGCACCCTACGATATGGACTACGAAATCTACGCAGCCAGTTACTATGGCAAATGGGCCAAACTTAAACTTGCTTATGCGGTAGAATTGGAGCTGACATCACTCGATATGACGGGAAGTGATACGTCGGGCGCAGATTTCACCGGTGCCGATCTTTCTGGAACCCGGCTTTACGAGGCGATCATGGTGGATGCAATCCTTGCAAGCGCACAGGTTGAAGGAACCGATTTTTCCAATGCCGACCTGACCGGTGTGCTCGGGCTGGATCAAACCGTTGGCCGCGCCAAATACAGTGTTCGCACGCTCTTCCCAGTCGATTTCGACCCGGTTGCTGCCGGCTGGGAAAATCTTGGCGTGGTTCCTGAGCCCTCGAGCGTGCTGCTCTTCGGGATCGGTGCCTTGAGTTTACTGACGTTGCGCCGCCGCGCGGCAGTGCGAAGCGGTGCATGGGTGATCAGGACCCCTACGTAAAACAAACAAAGCTCCCTGCGAGCATCCGGGCGAAGAATGCGACCACTCCGAATACCGCGTGCGTCAGCACATGATCGTTAGTAATCGTTTTGGTTCCACGTACTACTGGCACGTGAACCATATTATTTGAAAATTTCTTTGCCCAGTCATACCGAGCAGAAAAATGACAGCCACTGCATCCGCTCGTACACGAGTAAAAGTTTTCAAGCACCTCCAATCGCCCTGAAAATTTTTCCTCGAGCTTTTGCCGCTGGCGATCACACCCCGACGTCCTCGTTCCAGAGATCCGGATAGTCGCGGACGAATTGGCGGAAACTCTGTTGCATTGCCCGATCCTCGAGGAGGACCATCTCGATCTTATTCTCGGCAAGGAACGCTTCGGTAGATCGCCAAAGCGCACTGCCAGCCAAGTCGGAACCCGTATCGGCGCAGACGACACGCCGGATACCGTAGAGGGCAGCGGCCCCCGCACACATCTTGCAGGGCCAGAGGGTGGTGTAGAGTGTGCTCCGCGCATAAGCGGCCGCGTTGAGTCTACCAGCACGGCTGAGACAGTCCATTTCCGCGTGCAGGATCGGGTCGCCCTTTTGGATCCGCTGGTTGTGGCCCACCGCCTGCAATGTGTCGTCGACCGCCAGGGCCGCTCCGATCGGCAGCCCGGGCGTACCGGTCAGCTGATCTTTTGTCTCTAGACTTTGCTCGGCTTGTTCGATAGCTATTTGCAAAAACCGTACATCCTGACACATCGTCGGGCCCTCCTCTTGATGATGGTCATGATTACGTTTTCGTTCGCGTTTTTTCCAATAATCAGCCGCTTATATTACAAAACCGCTGCCCGCAATAGAAGACTAAACGCACAAAAGATAGAATCGCACGCAAAAAAAACTTTGCTTTTTATATAAAATGTTTTTTTCCGTATCGGAAGGGACCCGAGGAGCATCGATGCACTTTCAAGCATTTACAGCTCCACTCACGCAGTGAATATCGATCTGCAGTCGGGCACGCTGGCGATGCAACTGGGTGATCACCGCCGACAGCCAACGCTCGGCGTCTGCCCGGACCGATGAATTAAACTGTTCAAGTTTGAACGTCGTGGTCAATTCGAGAAACGGATCGAGACCCATCCGGTCGCTATCGAAACGTACCGTCTCTTGGCGAATCTCCTTCAACCCGGCCTGCTGCAACAACTCAGGCAATGCACGGCCGATCATGCGATTGCCCCCGCCCCGCTTTTGACCGCGAGCGGCTTCCGCAATAAACCGGCAGAATCCTTTATTTTCCGGAACACAGCAAAGATCGCGATCATCAACGTCCACCACCAGCACACGACCACCGGGCCGCAGCACATCTCGGATCGAGCGCAGTGCATCGAGTGGCCGCTCGAGGTGTTGGAACAGAAAGCGGGCATAGGCAAAGTCAAATTGTCCTATATCCTCCAGGCGATAAACGTCTTCCTTCCGAAAGGCAATCTTGTTGGCAATCGATTTGGTCCGCCGTTCGCAGGCCTCGCCAAGTAAAGACTCATTGAGATCGACCCCCAATACACTGCCCCTTTTGAGTAATGTGGCGATTTGACAGGTCATCGACCCTGCACCGCAGGCCACATCCAGCACCCGGCTGTGGCGATCGAGTCCGTGGCGAACAAGCGCACCCTGTTCAACCCGCCAGGCAACCTCCGCCTGGAAGTTAAGCCGAGCCAGTTCGCGTGCATTGTCTTGAAACGCTCCGTATCCATAGGTTCCGCAGTCGGTCATCGCGTTGGGAATGGTGGCAATCATGGACTGAACTCCTTGGTGTTACTATCTGACGGATGTGTTTTCCAGATTTATAGATCACGGTTAGATGCCGTTTCCAGAATTTCAAGAAAAGGTGAGTTAATCTTTTTCAAGTGCGCCAAATCGCTCATCTCCAACCGCATGATGCGGCGGACCTGGTCGGCAGTTTCACCAGCCACAATACCCAGATCACGAAATCCAAGCCTTTGATAGAGGCGGCAGAGACGGGGGCGAGCCCAACAAAAACAGACGGTGCATCCGTTTTGAACCACACTATGGCAGGCTGCTGTCGAAAGTTCCAGGTTGAGCCAGATACCGCGGTGTTCGGCTGCCACCGCCAATCGATCACAAATACCTATCTGCTCTGGGCGGTACCCCTCTCCGTATCCGGCTGCGAGTGCCCGCCGCACCGCGACAGGCATCTGCGACATGAGGGAAACCGGCCCGCAGCGGATTGTGCCCACCAGCCGGCCACCCGCATAAGCCGCAAAGAGGG
>CAUZBD010000481.1:0-2734 GCA_963577795.1 Planctomycetota bacterium
TCTGGGACCTCTCGCTTTCGAGTACCTTCGACTACCAGTGGCTCACGGCACCTGACAAAGCTGCCATCCACCGTTCTTATCTTCCGGAGGATCTGTTGCCGCAAATCCAGGCGGTGGGAATTGAGCGGACCATCTTCGTGCAGACACAGCACCATTTGGAAGAGAACGAATGGGTTTTAAAACTCGCTGAAGTGAATCCCTTTATCGCCGGTGTGGTGGGTTGGGTCGATTTAGAAAGCGAAGATTGTGAGCAGCAGGTGTGCGCGCTCAAAGAGCATACAAAATTCGTTGGTGTTCGCCACATTACCCACGATGAGGATGACGACGATTTTATTGTTCGAGCGGAGATTCTTCGCGGGCTGCGGATCCTCGAAAAGTACCAGGTTCCTTTTGACCTGCTCTTCTTCGTCAAGCATCTGCGGCATGCGGTAACGTTGGCCGAGACCCTGCCCGATCTGCCGATGGTTATCGATCATCTGGCCAAGCCAGAAATCGCAGCGGGCCGCATGGAAAGCTGGCGAGATCATTTTATTGCAGCTGCTGAGTTTCCAAACATGCACTGCAAACTATCGGGCATGGTCACAGAAGCGGACTGGCAAGATTGGGGTGTTGAGGACCTACGGCCCTATGTCGAATTAGCCCTCGAGTGCTTCGGACCTGAGCGATTGATGTTCGGTTCGGATTGGCCCGTTTGCGAACTGGCCGGCCGTTACGAAGAGATTGTGGCGACTCTTCGTGAGCTACTTGCCGCTTTGAGCGTGACGGAGCAGGCGCAAATTTTTGGCCAGACTGCCGAAAATTTTTACCGGCTCCCTCCGTGCGATGGCAAAGCTAGCGGAAGGCAGAGCTGACATTGACGCCCTACAGGGTTTCACTAGAATGGCGCAATTCCTTATTTTAACAGCGACACGGCCCCCATTCCCCGACCTGCTTTCTAACCTCTTGCGCTTATTCTGATGGAATCATCCTTGACTGAGGTGCCCGATCAACGAAAGGCGCCCGGGAAAAAAATGGTGGAAGACAAAACAGAGCAGCGCGATGTCGGGATGCATGAGGCGGCCAGGCGTGAGAAACTAGAAAAAATCCGCTCTCTTGGCATCGATCCGTGGGGCACGCGGTTTGATGACCATCTGCCGATCAGCAGCGTTCGAGGGCGTGAGGATGAAATCGTTACCGATCCGGCCGATGCGGAGGGAAAATCCAAACAGCATGGTCCCCGGGTGAGGGTCGCAGGTCGCCTCGTCCTTCAACGACGTAAGGGAAAGCTGATTTTTGCCGATCTTCAGGATTGGACCGGGAAGATTCAGCTCTTTATTGGCAAAAATCAGGTTGGAGAAGAGAACTGGGAACTTGCGCAGCTTTTGGATCTGAGCGATATTGTCGGCGCAGACGGGGAACTCAAAAGGACCCGAACCGGTGAGTTGACCATCTTTGTTGAGAAACTTTATTTCCTGACAAAGTCATTGCTTCCACCGCCAGATAAACATCATGGGATGACCGATCCTGAGTTGAGGCAGCGGATGCGTTATCTCGACTTGGTGTATACCGAGGGCGTGAGCGAGCGTTTTTTGGACCGTACGCGGATCGTGCGTTCTATCCGCCGTACCCTGGATGAACAGGATTTTGTAGAAATTGAAGGCCCCACACTCCACTCCATCGCGGGTGGGGCTGCCGCGCGTCCCTTCAATACACACCACAACGCGCTCGATATTCCCCTCTTCATGCGGATTGCATTGGAGTTGCACCTCAAACGGTTGCTGGTGGGGGGCTTTGAGCGGGTTTACGAACTCGGCCGCGTCTATCGGAATGAAGGAATTAGCCCCAAACACAATCCTGAATTTACGATGCTTGAAGTCTATCAGGCGTATGGCAATTACGAGTCGATGATGGATCTCACGGAAAAGATCATTACCGATGCCCTCTCCGCGTGCGGACGCGGTCTGCAGGTGGATTGGGGCGAGCACAAAATCGACTTTACGCCGCCCTTTGCCCGCCAGCGGTACGACGACCTGTTTGCAGAGCATACGGGGGTCGACCCGCAGGATACGGTTGCCGTGAGGGCCCTTGCCCAATCCATCGGCTTCGAGACGAGCGGCAAACATCCTGATGTGATCAAGAATGAAGTTTTTGAGGAGAAGGTAGAAGATGCGCTGGTAGGCCCCATTTTTGTGATCGACTATCCTGCAAGCATTTGTCCGCTGACGAAGCGGAAAGCAGACGATCCCGCCATTGCCGAACGATTCGAATTGTTTGTTCAGGGGATGGAGATCGCCAATGCTTATACCGAGTTGAACGACCCGGATCTTCAAGAGCAATTGTTCCTCACGCAACTTGAGGGACAGAAGGAAGAGGATTCGATGGCTAAAATGGACCATGATTTTGTGCGGGCACTGCGGCATGGAATGCCACCGGCGGGCGGTTTGGGAGTCGGCATCGATCGTTTGGTGATGCTGCTGACCGGAAGCCATTCGATTCGGGACGTGATTTTGTTTCCCCTGCTTCGCCCCGAGCAAGATGCGTAAGAAATTTTTTTGACGGATTAAAACAAAGTTAACCCTTGTCTTTGCCAAAGGATTGGCCATGTACAAGCTGATTCTCTGCTGGCGATACCTGCAGACGCGTTATATCGCTTTGGCCTCGGTCATCAGCGTCACGCTCGGTGTGGCGACGCTGATTGTCGTCAATAGCGTGATGAGTGGGTTTACGCACGAGATGCAATATCGCATCCACGGGA
>CAUZBD010000482.1:0-2727 GCA_963577795.1 Planctomycetota bacterium
AGCCGATTTTTCGCTCCGTGGTCACGAGAAAGTCTTTGATGATCTTGCAGATATCCAGCGCGATCTTTATCAGCGACTCGGTATCCCACCGGGGCAGGAGCAAATCGAAATCTATTTATTTCGGGGGCGGTCGGCATACAACCGCTACCTACAGCAGTGGTATCCGGACGTCCCTTCACGCAGGGCGCTCTTTATCAAAAACAATGGGCCCGGCAAGGTTTTAGTCTATCTCTCGGATGAATTAGATACCGATCTGAGACACGAATGCACGCATGCCCTGTTGCATGCCTCTTTACCGATGGTGCCGCTCTGGCTCGATGAAGGGCTCGCCGAATATTACGAGGTTCCACCAGCACAGCGGATTTTGCAGAACCCGCACCGCAGTGCCACCGTTTGGAGTTACAGGCTCTGGCAGCGACAAACGATGGAAGAACTGGAAACCAAACAGCAACTCGTCGAGATGGGGCGCAATGAATATCGGCACGCCTGGGCGTGGGTCCATTTCATGTTGCATGGACCGCCTGCCGCGCGACAGGAATTGGCAAACTTCCTCACCGATATCCGGGAAGGGACTCCGCCTGGCAACCTTAGTTCGCGAATCACTGCGGCGGTTCCAGATCCCGATCGCGCCATCGTGGCGCACTTCAGGACCTTCTGGAAATGACCTCGAAAGGGTCGAGTTGCAGGGATCCCCGCTTTCAAAGTAGCGGCACTTCCCCGGGAATCGTTTTCTTTTTGCCTCGCTTTGTTACTGCTTAACTTGACAACCGTAGCTTGCGGTAAGTAATTTAGGCAGGTAGACCTTTTGGTTCGTTTTTCCTCGCCAGCGATTCCTTTTCGACATCCCGGTCAAAGAGAGGAATCAACAATGCAAAGGATAAGACCTTGTCTTTTTGTCCGCATCAACGGTTGATGGACTGCAGTCTACCGCTGCTTCGGCGAAAATCCTCGTCCACTTTTTGTGGTGGTCTTCTGCTTTTGTGTATGGCATGCATCCTTGCGCCCCGTAGCCTACCGGCGCAAGATGCTCCACAGAAAAAAACATTTGCCGAACTTACGGTTGATAAGGCGCAGCAGAGCAAGAATGAGCGAAAAGTAAGAGACATTTTGCGCAAGCCAAAAGAACCGATTGACCAAGGAAATATTGAGTTACTTGAAAACTATCTGCGCAGATATTTCTTTGCGCGAATGACCCGCGAGGCAACGTTCACAGAATTGCCACAATACCGGGAAGAAACGAGAGAAAGGTGTGGCTGGACTGCAAGTAAGGACTCGGCGGCTGGAGAAGAGATGAATCGCATCACCAGTTCGCTGATGCATGCGCTCTGCAACGGCGTTTTAGCTGCCGACACGCAGCAGGTGATTGTCCTGCAGGGGAGCATTCGCGACCAAAACGATCGGTTGCGCATTGTGCGTTCAAAGCAAGACTTAAAGTCGGACGATCGAATCTTCAACCTTGCGGGTGATCCAGTGGCCCAGAACACGATCACTGAACTTGCACCAGCGGACACGGATTTCCATCCGGCTGTCAAACTCAACGCGATGCTGGTGCTGGGCGACTTGAATGATGTACAGCCACGCGGCAGAGTCGAGGCGAAGCCTCGCGTGAATACCCAACGGGATTTGATTGCTTATTTGGAATCCCCGGAAAAATTATCCGAAACGCTGCTCGTGGGCGCACTCAGCGGGTTGCAGCGGCACGCACACGATGCTCTCGATCCGAATCGAAAAGCGCGCATTGCGAAAGTCGTGGCCAACCTTGCTGATGCGAAGACAGTATCGGGAAGAAATGCGACTGCTGGCCTTTGGATCCGTCGTCAGGCAATCGATCTTCTCGGGCAGTTGGGTTTGGCCGGTGAACGAAATATTTACGTCGGCAAGCTTTATCAAATTATTCGCAATCAGCAGAATCCACTGGCGATTCGGGTGGCCGCTGCGGACGCGCTGCGAAAAATAGACCTGACTGGCTTGCCTGCGGGCGTGGTGGGTAAACTGGCGCAGAGTTTGACCCAACTGGCCGTCGATACGTGTAAAACGGAGTTGACTGAAGCATCAACGCCTCGCCGATCTTTTTCTGCCGACCGATTGCGCATGCGGCTTGCAACTGTACGGCAGGCTGTGACAGGTGGAGGCGAGCCGGCCGAGGGCGGTCTGATGGCGGTCGCGACGGAGGAAGAACAGAAAACGCTGCAAGAATTGATCAATGTTCTGCAAACGGTGGAAACGCAGGCACAAACACTCAATGCAGCGAGCAATCGCGAGCAGATCGAATTCGTTCTGGGCGAGAGCGTGCGAGTCCTGAGCAGTTTGACGCCATCGGATTCGGATAAAAAAGAGAAGCCGACTCCACCCCAAACAGCAGAAAAAAGTTAAAGCTGTTTTTCGTTGCTGCACACGTTGCAAGAGTTCTCTTGCAGTCAGCGCTCGACCGCCATCGTCTGACTCGAACGATCAAAGTGAACGAGCGCTTCATAGCTTAAAAGCGCGACTCCGACGAAAAGTAAATCGCCGATGAGCGTGTAATGATAAAACGGAATGGCTTGCACGTAGCAGTTGGCTAGGCCCGCAAGTGTCGGTGCATACAGTCCGCCACCGATCCAGACCGCAAAATTCGTAAGCAGAAAAAAGAACATCGAGGGAAACACGCCGCAGCCGAGCATGCCAAGCGGACGTAAGCGACGGCGATTGCCTTCTGTGCTGCTGAGCAGACGGCTTAAAAGGACCGGA
>CAUZBD010000483.1:0-2719 GCA_963577795.1 Planctomycetota bacterium
AAACTGGGAAAAAGGAAGTATTATCTGTCAGTGGCGCGAGGCACTTCAAGCAGGCGGTCTTACACCGTACCATTTTTCTGATGAGGCCTGGAGTCGCCAGATTGGAAATGTGACTCCACAGCATACGGGGCGTCTGCGGAAAGTTTCTGTCCGTTTCGGTGCTCTCTGGCAGGATTATCCGGGTCTTTACTGGAGTCATTTCTTCGTCGCCCTCGACTGGGAGGATCCGGAGTTATGGCTTGAAGGAGCCATCCAAAATCATTGGTCGGTTTCTCAAATGCAGACCGCTCGCTCGAAGGCACGAGAAACACTTACATCCCCCACCACTCAAGCCGATGATATCTTCCTGACGGAACTCGATGAGAATTTCGTCCTTGGTGTCGATCCACCGAATCGTTCCACTGGCCCGTCGCTTGACAATATTCATCTAACCGACAGTTCTCACGCTGTTGGTATTGTTACGGGTTCCTCTGTAGAGCGTAAATCAAAATCAACCGCAGAACATTCAACGTCCGTTCCATTCCGCGACCTTGTCGCCGGCGAGGAAAACTGGCCCAAGGATCTGCAGAAAGCGTTTCAATATTTAGAGCGGATCCTATTACAGTATTCTGCCTCCGCCTGGCGCGACGTAAAGCTCAAATCGGTGCTTTTGAAACTCAATCAACTCAAAGCGCAGCTAAAGCACCGCGGGTAAGATTTGCGTTCAATGGCCCTGACTCCCGCTTCGGTTCACAAAGCGGTTTGCCTGCGCGATAAAATCGACCCCCACACTCTCTGACCAGTGTGTGGCCAATTGCTGAAATACCAGACCAGGTCGTCCGTTCCCAATAGGCTGTCCGTTAAACCGCGTTACCGGAATCAGGCAAAAAGGAGTGCTGCTTAAAAAGACTTCCTCTGCTTCAGCAACCGCTTCGGGAAAAAAAGAACAATGCTTCCAAGGGACGTTGAGTTGTTTTGCAATTTGTTGGGTGTACAGCAAGCTGATTCCCGGCAGAGCGCTCTCTACTGGTGGCGTTAAAATTCCCCGGTTTTTTTTATAGATGAGAATATTCGCAGTCGACGATTCAATGACACGTCGCTCTGCATCGAGTAACAGGGCGCGGGAACCGGATTCAATACGTGCGGCCGATTGATCGGCAAGATAGTAATGCATCCGACTACGACACTTTAACTCCGCCGGCCAACATCGAGGTGAGACTTGTTCGATTTCTGTTACAACAAGTGACTGACCTGCGCGATAATTTTTTTCCCACGACCAAAAGGGCAATGGAAAGGTATGCATTCCCACGCAGGCTGAACCAAGATTACCGTTGTTAAAACGTGGCAGTCTGCCCGGAGTCACAAAAAGGGTCAGCCCTAAATCGTCTTGAGACTCCAAAAGGGGATGGTTTACCCGCACCAAATCGTTAGCAATCTGTGCAAGTTCCTCAAGAGTTTCGCGCGTTTCGATGCCAACGATTGCGAGCGACCGCTCAAGCCGCTGCAAATGGCTATCCAGTTCAAAAAGTTTTCCGGAAAAGGTTCGCATTTGCTCGGTAACGGTGGTGCCGAGCGTGAAACCAGCATCGGTGACTGAAACGGCCATCTCAGAGATGGGCACGATGCGACCGTCGAGATAGCCTTGGGGTGGATCCATCAGCCTATTATTGCCATAAGGGCAGTCAACGAAAATCCCATGGCAACATGGGTATATTTCACTTTATTGGCTTCCGGTGGATACTTGCTGAGAGAGCCTCGGATTGTTTTGCCCCTCTCCAAACGTGCCTTTTCGAATAAGCTCCATCATCGTTTTAGATTCAATGTAAGCTCGCCAGGCATGTTGCTTGCCGACCGATCCGCTCGCGTTGAATTGCTGGATATGTTTCTGTTCCTCAGCGGATAAGCTTCCAACGGCCAAACCAGTGTATCCTAATGCCGATGGACCACGTCGCGCACAGTGACAATAGAGCTTGCCATAATGCTTGAGGACCCAATCACAGTAATTATTGATGAGGGTAAGGCTGTCAATCACGTTGAATGCTTGCCCAAACCGCCTTTCCGGAAGAAGCCAATAACTGTCAAGTGCTGCCGCAAACAGCGTCACTCGATAGGACACCTGAGCCGGTTGTGGTTTGAGTGTTGTTTGATTCAGTTCACCACCGGCAAGTACTTCGAGCGCCGCAGAGATGACCTGTGCGCCAAAACTAAAGCCAATCAAACCAACGGTATTTTCTCCAGATATTTGTTGCAGGACTCCGGCCAAACGCAATCCGGCCCAGGTCGTCCTAGCCGCTTTTATCCGCGCATCGGGAACGCGGCGAGTGAGAGTCTTCGATGCTGGCCAAGACCAGATAATAAATCGTATGGGTCCTTGGTTTTCTGCGGCACGGATCAATTGCCGATAGACAGTCAAACCTGTCGAAAAAGCCTCGCTGGAAGTTGTGAGATTTCCATGGACCCAAACGACCGTCTGAAGCGTCGGCGATGCTTTCCAGAAATTAACAATTTCTGAACGATCCCACTTATTGTCGGTCAAATTAAATTGCCAGGCGGGAAGTCCTTCAGTTAACTCCTCGGCATGTACCGGGCTACCCTGTTTCGGACAATCTAAGCTGCGGCAACTAAGTAACCAAACCTCGTCGTGAGTACGTGCGTTTTCTATACCATTATCTGGGCAGTTCGCCTCTCCGCCACTCTCAGCGTGCGCGACCAATCCTAAAGCAATCCAAATGCAAATCGC
>CAUZBD010000484.1:0-2718 GCA_963577795.1 Planctomycetota bacterium
ACGATAAAGTAACGTATCGATAGCAGACGCCGAAGAAGCGATTGATAAGCGAGGGCAAAAGCACCTTCTCTTTTCTTGTGCTCTTGCAATGAACCAGATTGCTTGCCGATTTTGAGGAACCGCGCGCAATATGCAGGAACGAGGGTAATGGCCAGGATATACGATGCAAAAATGGCAATACTTGCCGCGACTGCCAGTGGGGTGAACAGAAATTTAGCTAGGCCGCTAAGGAAAACAACCGGAAAGAATACGATGGCAAAGGTGAGTGTCGCGATGAACATAGGGGCCGCAACTTCGGTGGTCCCTTCCAAGGCGGCAGTCCGGGCCGTTTTTCCCATCTGCGCGTGACGGACAATATTTTCCAGTACAACGATTGATTGATCCACAAGAATGCCAATTGCCAGAGCAAGTCCGCCAAGCGTCATTGCGTTGATCGAGTCGTTCGTAAAAAACATACCGAAGATAGCTGTCAAAATGGCCAGCGGAATGGCCAACACGATCACCACGGTAAAACGAATACTACGTAAAAAGAGAAGTACGACGAGGCCTGCTAAAAAGGCTCCTAGACCGGCGGCCAATTGCAGCGACCGGTTTCCTTGCTCGACTCCCACCGATTGATCCATTGCGACGCTTAAGACCAAGCCTTTCATTTTTGGATCTTCAGAGCGTTCGACTTTGAGTCTCGTTTCAATGTCCTTAAGTTGCTGTTTGATTTGACGGACAATAGAAATAGTATTTGCACCCGGCTGACGATAAATCGGTATATAGGCCTTACGCGATCCATTAACCCGTACTACGTTTGTCTGAATTTGTGCGGCCTTGCCATTGACGTATCCGACATCGCGCATGCGGACAGGTGCTTGGCCCGGCAATTGTTTGATCGGTGCATTATTGAGTTCCTCCCACTGCTCCACATTCGCATTTGTAAAAATCTGTAGTTCCTGTTTGCCAATTTTAATGCTGCCGGCAGGGATCAGTACATTTTGTTTAAGCAACGCTTTCTGCACATCCATCAGGGAAAGGCCAAGCGCTTCGAGTTTATCGGGATCGACGTATGCCAGAACGCGCCGCAATTTTCCACCATAGACTGCAGGAGCGATCACACCCTGGATCGACTGCAGTTTATTCCGGAGTTCATAGTAGGCGATATCATAGAGTTCCTGCTCGTTCATCTCTGGATTTGAGACCACGACCAAACAGAGGGGCACGCTGGCTGTCGGATCGAATGGCATCACCATTGGAGGGATGGTGCCCGGAGGGAGATAAAACATATCGCTCATCGCATAGCTACTGACTTGACTCATAGCATCCGACATCGGAATGCCCTCGCGGAAGAAGTCCTTGACGACACAGACTCCCTGCATCGCCTTCCCTTCCTGATGCGAGATGCCTACCGATTGGCCAGTCCACCTTTGCAGACGGCTCATAATGTCTTTTTCCATGACCTCGGGGGGCATTCCTGGATAGAAACAAACAATCTGGACTGCTGAGGTATCGAATTGAGGGAGCAGGTCGGCAGGAATTTTGGTATAGGTGAACAGCCCCATCACGGTGATGGCCAGGCACGACACGATAACCAGATATGGATTGGATAAGGCAGTGCGAATCATGATCAGAAGTTGGGGTAATTTATAGGTTTGCCATCACCGCTAGCACAATCGAACGCTATGTCCACGAATACCATGTCTACGGTCGAGACGTTCCGGGTTTGTATCGGATGGATGAGAAAGACTACTTTTGCCTTAATTGATACAATTGATAGAATCGATAAGATTGACGATTCTTTCCCAAGTTATGCCTCTTGAAAAAGCAAATGCAATCGTTGTCCGGCTTGTCGATTTTAGCGAGACGAGTCAGGTCGTTACGCTCTTCACCCGAGAGTTTGGGAAAATAGGTGCTTTGGCAAAAGGAGCCCACCGCCAGAAAGGGCCTTTTGACTCTGCTCTTGACCTTTTGACCCAAACTCGCGTAGTGTTCCTCCGCAAATCGTCGGGCGGATTGGATCTTCTTACGGAAGCAAAGTTAGAACATCGTTTTCGCCCTCCGGATCACGATCTGGCCCCACTGTTTGCCGGCTACTATCTGGCCGAATTACTGTTGGGTCTGACGGACGAGTACGACCCGCACCCAGAACTATTTGACATCGCTGCCGAAACACTTCAGACGTTATCGCGTGAGGGAAAAAATAATATCAGCCCACTCATTTTGTCGTTTGAACTGAGTGCGCTGCGGCTGCTGGGACACCTACCCAATCTGGAACAGTGTGTGGAATGCGGAAAAACCATATCGACCGAAGGCGACGTTGCATTTGGCCAGTCCTCCGGCGGCGTGCTCTGCCGAGCGTGTCGCCCCGGAAAAAGACACGTGGCACAAATCCGTGGAGAATCCTTAAAAACGCTTCAGTGGTATGCCCAATGCGGAGACATCCATCATCAAGTGCCGCCGTACCCGGTGTCGGGAGAGGTGAGAGGCGTCATCAATCATTCGATCAGTCACCTTCTAGGCCGCGAACCGCGGATGCAAAAACATTTGCAGTTTTTGACCCAAGCTTAACCAAGCATATTACGAAAGATAGCGATTCTTATTTTATAGCGATTGTTCAATAGCACCATTTTTATAACGGTGATGAGAAATCGTCGTTTGCATCGCGCGTTGTTATTTTAGGAGTTGATCACTTGACGCATTATTCTTTTCGGGCCTATTCGCTAAAATTGGCGG
>CAUZBD010000485.1:0-2694 GCA_963577795.1 Planctomycetota bacterium
AAAGGGCCAATAAACATCGTGGAAGTGGATTACAACGCCCGGGTTGAGATTGGGCAGCACATTGAATAGAAGGTGATTAACGTCGCTGCCAATCTTTGAGACGTGCGTGGAATCCACGAACAGAATGTCGTTCTCTTGAAGTTCCCGAAATACTGACTCGGGAACTTCCTGAACAGGTTGCTTGATTAACCGGTGGCGGTCCAGGTCATCGGATCGCATAAGGGTGAGCAACCTGTCCGGATAGGGTTCGATGAACGTGAAATCGGCAGGATGCTGCAACCATCGGTCGCTGGCGTCAAGCATGAGCGCAGACGAAAAGCCAGAACCTATTTCAATAACTCGCCGAGGCTGCAAGTTCAAGAGCATCCCCGACGTGAAATTAGCTGATCCCAGTTGGAAGATGCCGTTCTTTCCATGGTAGCGAAATCCGGGACTCGGATCGGGAGAAAAGGCGTCACCCTTGCACAGAGGCACCATATCCTTGAAGAGTGCCACTTGCGAATCACTTTGCAAATTGATGCCGCCGTTTATCTCCACATCCGTTCGGAACAGTGATTCGGACTTCGCCTCCACTTCATCGAGATCAGGCAGTGGCGAGTAGTAATGCCCCCTAGGGAACGGTTCGTCAGATCGTCGCCGGAAGGGATAGATGAGTTTTCCGTAAGCCCACTTGGCTCCTGGCACGCAACCAACGATGCGTCGCAGCCATTGCATATCAAATCTCCTGGCCTGCTGTCTAACGATGAACGAGTGTTGTCGCTGTTAGGAAGAAAGGAGTGACAAAGGATGTTCCTGGAGGGGCCAGATTACCAGCCTACTGGTTTGGTCGCAACCGGTTGCCAATCACGCTGACCTCGTTATGCGAACACTTGCATCCATTTATTGCAAGCCATATTTTATTCGCCAAACTGGTGCAACACATTTGTGGTTTTCTCTAGCGCGTGCAAAAATAGATCGAGCTTCGATGAGAATATGTCGCGGAGTGATTAAAAGAGGAGAGTAACATGGGATGGTATTCCGACGCGATCTTCCCACGCGTCTACGATTGGCTAGTCGATACTCCGCATTGGGCAAGGTATCGCCAAGAACAGTTGGCAACTGTCGACGGTGATATCTTGGAAATCGGTGTGGGCTCCGGCCTTAACCTTCCGCACTACCCTGCCCAAGTCCGTAAGATAACGACCGTTGAGCCGAACCCCGGGATGAACAGACTGCTACAAAGACGCATCGAGGCGACAGAAATCGAAGTCGATCAGCGCATCCTCAGTGGCGAAGCGCTGCCGTTCGATCAGAAAACATTCGATTGCGTCGTCAGCACCGTGACCCTCTGTAGCATTCCCGCTGTAGAGCGGGCAATGAATGAATTGTTTCGTGTGCTTCGCCCCGGTGGCCGCTTTCTCTTCTTAGAACACGGCATCAGCCCCGATATAAAAGTCCATAAGTGGCAACGCCGGTTAAACGGATTGCAAAAAAGGTTTGTTGGTGGTTGCCAACTGGATGTGGATGTCCAAGGATTATTGGAAACGCAGTCGTTCAGGTCGCTCAAAATCGATAATTTTTACATGGAGAGAATGCCTAAGACGCACGGGTATATGTACCGTGGCGTGGCCGTAAAAAGATAAGCGCGAGCGGATCAGAGATGAGGTTTCTCAACAATTCTAGCCGCCTAATCCCGGAAAGAGTCTCGAGCGATTTGGAAAGAGGCGAAAAAGGCTGGGGAGGATGTGACGGTCGCGCAGGTGGCCTACCTGCCAACTCGGCCTCACGGATCGTACGACCACCTCCACGGTGCTGTTGAAGTTACCCTCCATGGTCCAGACTTGACCTTGCTCTGCGTCGTAACTGAGGAGCATAAAACTGTGGCCCGGCACGCGGACGTAGTCCCCGTGAATCGGACCTTCGCCACTGAGCTCTGGAATATGACTTCCCAAGCTGTAGGGATTCTGTTTATCGAAAAGGTTGTGCAATTGCGTGCGGCCATTTTGACTCCCCACCGTGCAGAAACCGGTGGCCCACATGTAGTAGGCGTAACAATCCATCGGATATTTTTCGCCAGTTCGCCAGCCATTCAACCTGTAGTAAAATTCCTTAAAGGTGCGCATCACAATTTTTTTCCGTGCGCGATCCAATCGCGTCGAGCCGGAAGTTGCCGTGTAATAAGGGTAGGGTACCTGCCCTAAGCGTGTGTGTTGCCCCTGACTTGGAGCCTTGCGATGCAAATGCACAAACAATCGATATATGCGTGCAGGCGCAAGCAACGGAGCCTCCCAGGAGCGATTTTTTAAATCAAAGTGTGCGTAACGGACAACGCGAAATTGATATTCCTGGTTATTTTGGCTCGTCTCCGCTGGCACCGGCTGAGGCGAGGACGACCTATTCGCACTGTCCCCGCGAAACACATCTCGGTCGATGACAAGCGGAACGTACCGCACGTGGGTACGACCCGAGTGACGCAGGTCGATGAGTTTTACTTCGGCGACCAACGGACCGCGCAACTGCTCGGCGCGGTCCAGGCCGAGGCAAAGGTGCACCCGCAATGAACCGTCAAAGAGCCGCTCCTCACCGAGCACCGGGTTGTAATGAAAACTGACCGGAAGTGGATTCACGGGCGATGCCTCCGGATCGACCTTCGCCGCAATTTGTTTAGAAAAGGGAACCGCTTCTTGTGCATCTGCGGAAAAAACACCGACAAAG
>CAUZBD010000486.1:0-2692 GCA_963577795.1 Planctomycetota bacterium
CCGCCAGTCACGTGCTTTGCGGTGTACAACCGGGTTAAAGGGAAAAAAGAATATTTGGTGTATCCACTAGCCAAACATTCCGTGGATAAGAGTCATCACCAATTGGTTTTCAATTGGATGCGTGAAAAATTTGGATTAAAATCAGCTCGGTGAACCCATGGTGGCTGGAGCCATCTTTGTTGGCATCGTCTGCCTTGGCGGACAAATACGCGGGGGACAGTTCCGTGGCTGCTGACAATGATGGGGCCAAGGTTAATGCGAGACTTAACAAGCGAGGTGAGAAATGGAAGTGGTCCAGTCCATACTGAAACTTAACAACCTCTTTACCGATAACATGGTGTTGCTACGTCGTTGCTGGACTGAGTGGGATTGATCACCAATAATAAACCCATATCATATGACCCGAATCAAAATCACTTTTCTATTTATCTTCTGCATTGCTTTGTCAAACGACCTCGAAGCTCAGCAGGAGAGCTCCAAGCCCGCCGTCCCAAAAAGTGACTTGTGGTTAACTTATTCAGGGGCAAAAGGCCCCGGAAAGGGCAGGCACGTTGTCCTCATTGCGGCCGAGCAGGAATATCGCAGTGAACAATCCATGCCAATGCTGGCGAAAGTCCTATCCAAACATCATGGTTTTGACTGTACCGTCCTGTTTTCCGTCAATGAAAAAGGTGAAGTCGATCCGACGATGCCGGCTCCGTTCAAAGACAAAACGAAACGCCATAATATTCCGGGTCTTAGGCATTTGGCTAAAGCCGATTGTGTCATTTGGATTTCGCGGTTCATGCATCTTTCGGAAGAGCAGATGCAGCACTTTTATGACTACTTCGATTCAGGAAAACCACTCATCGCTTTACGGACTGCCAACCACGGTTTCTGGGGAGGGTTGCAGTACAAAAAAAGTGGCAAAAATATTTCACTTCGCGAAATGTTGGGGGGCACTTTCATGGGGCATCACGGCGGTTGGCATCGTGAAGCAACGCGTGGCGTCGTTGTTTCTGATAACAAGAAGCATCCTATTCTTATCGGAGTGGAAGATATTTGGGGAACGTCCGACGTTTACCGATGTCACAACGACAAGAATCCTTTCCCTAAGGATTGCACGTCTCTGGTTTTGGGGCAGCCGCTGATCAACCTCAAAAAAGATGCTCCGCCTAACACCGAAAAAGAACCTTTACCTGTCGCTTGGACAAAAACGTGGACAGGGAACAAAGGTCTAGAGTCAAAGGTTTTTCATTTCACAATGGGGTCGGCGGTAGACTTTGAAAATGAAGGGGTAAGGAGAATGACGGTAAACGCAGTCTACTGGGGGCTGGGCATGGAGAAAGAAATCAAGCCGGACAGCTCCGTTGCCATCATTGGCGACTACAAGCCGCTAAAGGCCGGATTCAATTACGAGAAGCTTGGTGTCAAACCGCACAAGGTTGGCTATTACAGGTAATCGTTCCCTTATCGAATATCGATTTTGAAACAATGGGTGTGTTTCACCTCGGCCCGATCGAACGGTTCATTGCCTAGAAGATGTCGTGGCCAGGTAACTGTCTCGAGCGAGAGCGACGGCCTCAACGAATCTAGAATTCAACTATCACAACATGAACAAAATACTCTTCCCCCTTTTCCTCGCGCTATCTATGGCGCTCAGCGTGTCAGCTGCCGATCAGCAACTGGAATTGGCGGTACCGTTTACGGACAACATGATCCTGCAACGGGAATCCAAGGTTCCCATTTGGGGGTTTGATGCGCCGGGAAACCGGGTAACGGTCGAGTTTGCGGGGCAAACCAAGACTGCTGTGGCCGACAAGAATGGTGATTGGATGGTGAAGCTCGATCCCTTGAAGGTTTCGCTGGAAGAACGGGGGCTCGAAGTGAAGAACAACCGGGGGAAATCGATCTCACTTAAAGGCGTCCTGGTTGGCGAAGTTTGGTTCTCCTCCGGCCAATCCAACATGGTCTGGACGGCCGGCAAGAGCATGTGCAACCAATTGGTTCGGGAAATTGCCGTATCCAAAGAGGACATACCCATCAGGGAAATTAACATCAACACCGTGTCCGCCCTCTATCCACAGAAGAAGGCCACCTCTGAGGGGGGATGGAAAAAAGCCAGTGGGGCGAGCGGGTTTTCAGCCCTGTCCCTTTCTTTCGCTTACGAGCTCTACAAGGAACTGAATGTGCCCATCGGCATCCTGCTCAGCGCCCACAGCAATACCCGCATCGAAGCCTTCACCCAACGCGAGGCGATTGAGAAGCATCCGAAACTCACTGGGGACGCCGATCTCATTCGCGATGCGGGTCCGCTCACGGAGCAGGGCCGCAATGGCTATGAGCGATACTACGCGGATCTGAAGGCATGGCAGGAAGAGGCCGGGAGGATGGCAGCGGCAGGGGGCAGGAAGCCGGCGCGACCGAACCTCCCTGGAATCGCCGGGATGTGGCGTGGGCCGTCTCAATTCTTCAATGGCAAGATCGCGCCTGTCATTCCTTACGCCATCCGCGGTGCCATCTGGTGTCAGGGGACCAGCAACGGTGGTGATGGCAGGATTTACGCGGCCAGGATGGAAGCCCTAGTAAAGGGCTGGAGAGATGCCTGGGGCATGCCCGAGATGCCGTTTTATTTTACGCAGATGCAATGCTATGGGGCGCCTGACCCGGATTCCGTCGGTTTTGCCGACATTCGGCAGGTTCAGCACTTGTT
>CAUZBD010000487.1:0-2683 GCA_963577795.1 Planctomycetota bacterium
CGGGAGAAGAGGCCCTCTAGGTGCTTTTCCTCTCAATCCGGTTAAAATCAAGGCGGGCGCTCTCGCTGCGCACGGATGGCGCGCTAGAGTGGCCCGTTTTGTTTTTCAACTCCCACCGGATTTGTTGATTCATGTCGCAAGGATTGACACTACGTCCAGCTATCCTGGCGGCGAAGGCCTCGCTTCAGGCAGGTCAGCAGAAACTGCAAGTTCAGCATGCCCAGAAATCTCCAGGGATTCAGGTATGTGCGAAATTGACCGACCTGGCTGACACGGTAGTCACACAACTTTTTTCCCAGGCACTCAAAGATTTGATTGAGGTTGATCGCACGGCCTTTGGCGATCTCGAGAATCAAGTTGCCTTGGTTGCACACGGTGGATACGGTCGTCGGGAGCTAGCGCCCTTCAGCGATATTGATCTGATGATCCTGCATCGCACTGCGGTGTCGGACCGGATCTCGGTTCTTGCCGAACGCCTCCTTCGCGATTTGAGCGACACGGGTCTGATTTTGGGCCACAGCGTGCGGACCACGCGACAAGCCCTCGCACTGTCTCTCGAAGATCCGCTCATCCTGACGTCACTGATCGAATCGAGGCATGTGTGCGGATCTGCAGAACTGACGGAGCGACTTTTGGGAAGGCTGCGAAAAATGAGCCATCGCCATGCCCGCTCGCTACTGCCCGCAATCGACGATGCCCGTCGTGAGGAACGGCGGCAATACGGCGAGACAGTTTATTTACTCGAGCCGAATATCAAGCGGTCGCGTGGTGGCTTGCGCGATATCCAATTACTCCGCTGGATCGGTTTCTGTCTGTATGGAACGAGTGATCCGAATGGTCTGGCACTGAAGGGGGATCTCGAAAAAAACGAACAGGCGGTTCTTCGCAACGCATTGGAATTTCTCTTACGAACCCGTAATGAAGTTCATTTTCATGCGGGCAAATCAAAAGATCAATTGGACCGGGCCGAACAAGTACGACTGGCAGAAGTGTTTGGCTATCAGGGCAGCGAGGGCATGCTACCGGTGGAACAATTTATGCAGGAGTACTTTCGTCACACGGTGGCAGTCCGCTATATTTCGACCCGTTTTTTTGCCAACGCTTATAGCCGCTCTCGCTTAGCGAATTGGTTGTCGTCGTTATTCAGTCACCGGGTTGCCGAAGATTTTCGTGTGGGTCCTTATCGTATTTCAGCGACACCCAACGGGATGAAGAGAATCGGTTCAGACCTGAGCGAAGTTCTGCGACTTGCGGAACTTTCGGCGCTCTACGATAAACGTATTTCGCACGAAACATGGGAAGCAGTTCGTCAGGCCGCCGCCTCATGCGACGAAGTATCGAAGGAAACCATCACGCGCTTTCTTTCCTTACTCGCAAGACCGCAACAGCTACCACGCATTTTAGCGCGTCTTCATGAAATGGGAGTCTTGGAGAAATTTATTCCCGCCTTTGCCCGCGTGCGCGGGATGTTGCAATTCAATGAGTACCACAAATATACGATCGATGAACATTGTTTACTTGCGGTCCGTAGAGCTATTGAATTTGCACAGCACCCGGGACCCCTTGGAGAGGTTTATCTCGCGATCAAGCAAAAAGAAATTCTGCACCTTGCGCTGCTGGTACACGATCTTGGCAAAGGATATGTCGAGGACCACAGTGACGTGGGGAAACGAATTGCAGGCGATACGGCCCGCTACCTGGGGCTTTCACAGCATCAGACTGAGATGCTGGAGTTTCTGGTCCACAAGCATCTTTTAATGTCTCGAGCCGCGCTTTGGCATGACATTAACGATCCGGCTGTGATGCAGAGTTTCGTGGTGGAGGTCGGTTCTCCCCAGGTGCTACGGATGCTTTACGTGCTGACAGCGGCCGATATGGCAGCCGTAGGCCCTGATGTGCTTAACGATTGGAAAATTGAATTATTGACCCAGTTTTATAATCGAGCGATGAAATATCTTACGGGTGGCGATACGTTGGTCAGTGATGAAGGCTGGGCAAAAAAGCGACGGGAAAAGATTGCCGGCCTCTTTGGCGATTCCACGGAAGCGACTACCAAACTGATCGATTCTCTTCCGGTCACTTATCTGCGTGGGACCCCACCTGAGCAGGTCGTTGAGGCGCTACGGCGGGTGCAAACGTTAGGAAAGAATGACGTCGATGCCTGGGGCCAGCATTACCCGGACCGCGGCGTGATCGAATTTACCGTTGCCGCTCATTTATCACTTATACCGGGTACTTTTTATCGGCTAGCGGGCGCACTTGCGAGCGAAGGTGTTGAGGTACTTTCGGCCCAGATCAACACCTTGAGCAGTGGTTGGGCACTGGATCGTTTTCATGGAATCGATAACCAATACGATGGTCTGCCTCCGGAAGAGCGTATTGAAAAGGTGTGCGACCGATTGGTGTGTGCCCTTAAGGACCCGCATGCCGATGTACCACGATTTCGTCGCATCTGGAATAAGCAGGACGTCGACAAAGCAACGCTTTCGGGGCTCCCGACGCGTGTCTTGTTTGATAATGTGACCAGCGAGCGGGCAACCATTTTGCAGGTCTTTGCTCCGGATCGCCTTGGCTTACTCTATACCGCGGCAAAAAAGATTCACGATCTCAAACTGGGGATTGTGGCGGCAAAAATTGGTACCTACTTGGATCAGGTCGTCGATGTGTTTTACGTGACCGATGA
>CAUZBD010000488.1:0-2674 GCA_963577795.1 Planctomycetota bacterium
GATGTCGATACGATGAAAGCAGCGGCAAAGGTGGTCCGGCCGGACGACTACCCCAACTGGCAGCGACTAATAAAGGGCCTTTTGTTGACTGGCCTGCGGATCGGTGAAGCTGTGTCCCTCTCATGGGATGAGGATGCGGGTATCTGGATTGATATGACCGACATCCCTGCGATCTTTCGTTTCGCGGCAATGTCACAGAAGAATAACCAAGAAACAGAGGTTGCAATGCTGGAGGATGCGGAGGATTTTTTTGCACGCACGCCAGTAGAGAAGCGGACGGGGTGGGTTTTTGACCTCCGTAGCAGATTCACCTGTAAGGGCAACGTGAAGCGGGATGATGCCTCCAAAGTACTATCCAAAATAGGCAAGGTGGCGGGGGTCATAACCAAGGGTAATCCCCGAAAATACTTCTCGGCGCACGACTGCAGAGCGACCTTTGCCACCAGACTGGCAAACCGTGGCGTGGACCCGTATGATGTGATGCAGTTAATGCGGCACAGTGAGATACAGACTACCCTCAAGTACTACGTGAGAAAGCAAGCCAAGGACGTTAGGGACAGGATTGATCGCCAGAGGATAAAAAGTGAGCGCCCTGTGAGCGCAGCGGGATTTCAGCAGCTGACAGAAAACCTCACTGATTAAAACACGGCAAAACAAGTGCAAAAAATACACTCTGGGGAATAGTGTAACGGTAGCACGAGTGACTCTGAATCACTTAGTCTAGGTTCAAATCCTAGTTCCCCAGCTCGGGGTTAAAATACTGCTATGAACACACCAGTCATGGATAAAACGATTGCGACTGATAACTGGACCCAGGCGGATCTTCTGGGACTAGAACACCTCTCTGCTGAGGAAATCACAACTATTCTGGATGCGGCGCAGCAACTCAAAGAAATGACCAATGGGTGTGCCAAAAAAATAGACTTACTCCAGGGCACGACGGTTGCAAATCTTTTCTTTGAGAACTCTACACGCACTCGGACTAGTTTTTCTTTAGCGGCTCGAAGACTCGGTGCAGATGTGATTGATTTTTCTTCCGAGGGAAGCAGCCTCTCAAAAGGCGAGACATTCATCGACACGGCTAAAAATATTGAAGCCATGAATGTGGATACCGTGGTCGTTCGACACCGAACACCGGGAACACCCCACCTGCTGGCAAAGAATATCCGCTGCAGTGTGATTAATGCTGGAGATGGCGCACACGAGCATCCGACGCAAGGTCTTCTTGATATCATGACGATTCGAGAGCATCGGAAAAAAATTAAAGGGCTGACTGTCGCGTTGATTGGCGACATCTCACATAGTCGGACCGCACGTTCCAACATCTGGGGATTAAAGAAACTTGGTGCCCACGTTATTGTCTGTGGACCCTCGACCTTGGTATCTCGTCGTTGGGAGGAATTGGGGGTAGAAGTAGCGTATAGCCTGGATGCGATCCTCCCTCGTTGTGATGTACTGAATCTTTTGCGAATCCAGTTTGAACGGCAAATCACTCGACCGTTCCCATCGGTGCGCGAATACGCCCTGCTCTATGCCATGACGGGCGAGCGGATGGCAAATGCCAAAGATGATATCTTGATCATGGCACCCGGTCCAATCAATCGGGGAATGGAAGTCACTCCCGAGGTAGCCGATGGACCGCATTCGGTCATTTTGCATCAGGTCACCAATGGACTGGCTATCCGGATGGCTGTTCTCTACCTGACGCATGAGGTAGCGCGATGATCCCCAGTAAATATAGGGCCGCGACAGTCGACTTACGCATGGCCTTGTCACAGTCGCCATGGTGGAGGTTTGCGTGTCGAGTTTATTAATTACCAACGGTCGAGTGATTGATCCGTCGCAAGACATGGACCGGGTAACCAATCTTTTGATTGAGGAAGGACGGATTGCTGCCTTCGATGTTGAACCGGGCGAAGGCTCGACGAACGGTTCTGTAGCTACCATCGATGCTGCAGGAAAGATCGTTGCACCAGGCCTTATCGATATGCATGCCTATCTCGGGGAACCAGGGGGCGAAGACGACGAAACGATTCGTACCGGTACCCAAGCTGCTCTTTCGGGTGGGTTCACATCGATTGCCTGTGCACCAAATACCAATCCTCCAATCGACACCCAGGGTACCGTTCAATTTGTAAAACAACAGGCAGCCGACGCGAACAACTGCCACGTGTATCCGATCGCCTGTGTCAGCAAAAATCGGATCGGTGAGGAACTTGCCGAAATGGGCACGCTCGTCGATGCCGGAGCAGTCGCGTTCAGCGATGCATGTTCTCCCATTTCTAATCCAGAATTAATGCGGCGAGCCTTGGAATATCTCCTCATGTTCGATAAGCCGCTACTGAGTCATCCTGAAGTTCTAGAATTGAGTGGTGACGGGGTGATGCACGAAGGCATTGTCTCAACGGTACTTGCGTTACCAGGCATTCCCGCTGAAGCAGAAGCGGTCATGACCGGTCGAGATATTTCCCTTGCTGAGTCGACCGGCGGACGCATCCATATGATGCATATCTCCACGGTAGGCAGCATCGACCTCATTCGCCGGGCAAAAGCAAGAGGAGTCCGCATCACAGCTGAAGTCAGCCCACAACATTTCAGCCTTACCGACGAAGCACTTCGCTCTTTTGATTCAAATAAAAAAATCAATCCGCCCCTACGGGGGCAATTGCATGTC
>CAUZBD010000489.1:0-2673 GCA_963577795.1 Planctomycetota bacterium
GGCACGCACGGCGTCAGCCATCACATATTTGATTGGGAAGCGACCGGCTGCACCGCAGGCGGTCAACGTTTTATTCGGCAATGAACCCTATCTCAAGAAAGCCGTTCTCAGTCGCCTGACAGGCATTATTTTGCCTGATAAAGATGCGGAGTTTAGTCTCACTCGAATCGATGCATCGACAGGGACTTGGCGTGATGTGGCGGATGCCCTGGCGACAGGCTCTCTATTTGGTGGTGGTAAACGTTTGGTCACACTGGAAGATGCCGATGATTTCGTAAAAGAATTCCGCATTTTTCTAGAGAATCATGCCAAAGAAGTTGCCACCGATGGTGTACTTGTCCTCACAGTAAAAACGTGGCAGAAGTCAACACGGATTTACAAGGAATTGGATAAGACTGGCTTGCAGATCGATTGCAATCAGCCCAAACCCGCGGATTTGGTGAAGTGGTTGCAGTATCGCGCTGCGCGCCTATCGGGTTTGCAACTGCCTTCAGATTCCGCCCTAGAAATGATTGAGATCGTCGGTTGCGAAATGGGTCTTCTCGACCAAGAGTTAGAAAAACTGACTCTTACATTCAGCACTGATACTCCACCGACTCCTGCTGATATTCAAAAGCGGGTGGGCGGTTGGCGGACAAAAAAAGTTTGGGACATGTTAGACGCAGCCTGCGATGGCAATGCGGTAGACGCTATGAAACAATTGGAAAGATTAATTTATTCGGGTGAGCACCCGATTGCCGTTTTAGGGCAAATTGCTTTTCCTCTTCGTAAATTTGCACTTGCCACGAGCATTTATCGAGCTGCGGAAAAAGAACGTCGAAGGATTTCGCTAAGTGCTGCTCTGGAACGGGCAGGGGTCCAGCGGTATTACCTTTCCGATGCAGAACGAAGGTTGAAAAGGTTGGGTCGCGATCGGGCAGCCGCGTTGTACCGCTGGTTGCTTGAAGCCGATATGGCGATGAAAGGTGTGAGCAGTCGGTCGGATCGGGCCCGCATTGTACTGGAACAGTTGATCACGCGGATCGCCGTGCCGCGATCTGTCCGTCTTGATTCACGGCCAGAAATGCCCAAATTGTCTCGCTCTGGTTGAGAATCCGAGTGTCTTTGATTTCCTGGTATGCCATTTCTTTGGCATACATTGCGGTTGCTGATCCCTCCAAACGCTGATACGATCCCCCCCGCCTCGAGGCGATTCTGTGGGGAAAGGTCATGAAAGCCAAGACGATGTCATACGGTCTGGTCGGCTGCCAACGGCAGAAGATCATTTCTCTTAGCCGCTCTGCCACTTCCCACAGTTCATCGCGTCGCCTATTTTTTGCAAGCGTCCTTTGCATTTCGACTTCCCTCCTTTCAGGTTGCAATGGGTGGCCCTGGAGAGAAGGGGCGGTCCCCGACTCGGTTGCCACGTGTCGGGAACTTTCACAGCAGGCGATCGTAAGTATGGAAGCCGATCGTTGGCAGGAGGCCGAAGGGTTACTGGATCGTGCGGTGGCTGCCTGTCCGATCGATCCAGACGCGCGTCGTTATTATGCAGAAACCCTTTTACAGCGTGGCGCATCTGCCGAAGCGCTTTCTCAGTTGGAGGAGGCAATTCGCCTCACTCCAAACGATACGCTGCTTGTGATTCGGTCTGGTGAAATCTGTTACCAGATGGGTGATTATAAGCAGGCTCGTCGCTGGGCAACCGAGGCAATTAATCTTGCCCCTTCATCAGCAGATGGCTGGGCTTTAAGCGGATCGATTTATCGCGCAGAAGAAAATCCGAGACGGGCACTGGCCGATTTCCAACGGGCACTCGGATACCGTCCGGAGGATCCTGATCTACTTGCTGCGGTGGCTGAAGTTTATATGGCCCTAGGCAGGCCTGGCAGAGCTCTCCTGCATTTGCAAAATCTTTCCGAAACGTACATTTCTGGCGAAGTTCCTCCGATAGTGTGGGCCCGCAAGGCAGATGCCTTGACGGCTTTGGGACGCTACCGTGAGGCGGCCACGTATTACCGATTAATTTGTGAGCAGATTCAGCCCTCTGCAGACGGCTACTATCGATTGGCACAGGCAGAGTTGCGTGCCGGCGAAGTGAAAGAGGCAAAGATTGCCACCGAGATGGCGTTACAAGTCGACCCGCAGCATCCTCTCAGCGTGCAACTTTTAGCTCAATTGCCACCCGAAGGTAGCGAGTCTCCTGCGCCGAGTAACCGATAAATTGTATTGCAGCAACGGCAATGCAGATCGCCATCTGGACGAGACTTACAATTTTTCTTCTCGCGTTTGAACTGTTTCTTCATCACGCGACTCCGGAACCTGTGTGTCGAGGTTCGGTTTACTTTTTGTCGCATACGCGTGCCAAAGCAGAAGGATGGCACCGACAACAAGCAGGCTGTCCGCAATATTAAAATTAGGCCACCGCCACGCATCGTTCCACTGGAGGAGAATCCAGTCTCGCACGGCATAGATGGGACTGCCCGGTAGATCGCTCCCCACGAGTCCCTCAGGCCAGCGAAGGCCATGGAGTCCTAAACGGTCGTACAAATTTCCAAAGATACCGGCCGTTATGCCTCCTAAGGCAATGGTGAGCCACCAATCTTTTGCTTCCCCCAGCACGAACAACCAGTAAAGGATTCCGCCGACGGCCAATACGGAAAGCAGGGCAAACCAAAAGACCCATCCCTGGCC
>CAUZBD010000490.1:0-2665 GCA_963577795.1 Planctomycetota bacterium
TTTGCTAGCACGCAGTGGAGAAAGATACAGGGAGTGCCTTAAATCCAGCAATAAATCAGCATTATGTGACTTCAGGGCCGACTCGTCGTGCGCCGGCGTTTCTGTTTCTCAGACCGCTTGCCGGTGGGTGCATTGCCAGCATTCGGATGGCTCTCCTTGCCGGTCATTTCATAGAGGAATCGACTCGGGATCGTATCGCGCTGTTTGCCCCATTTTTGGCGACTCAGGCAGAGACTCAAGGTTAATCGATCTTGGGCCCGCGTGACGCCTACGTAGCAGAGCCTCCGTTCTTCATCGATGGCGTTCCCGGTCTCATCGGCCACGGCACGATGGTGAGGCAGGAGGCCTTCCTCCATTCCTGCCAGATAAACGTGTGGAAATTCCAGACCTTTTGCAGCGTGGAAAGTCATCAGAAACACAGCGTTTCGCTCATCATCTTCCGCCTGATCGCGCTGGTCGAGCAGCGTTGCATCGAGGAAGCCTTCGAGCGATTGGGAACTGGTCTCTCGTTGGTAGCTCCCCGCCGCACTTATCAGTTGTTCAACAGCGGCGAGTCGCGGTTCGCATTCCCCGGCGTCCGGATAACGGCGTTTGACTTCGTCGATGTAGCCAATCCGATTGATCAAGTGCCGCATCGTCTCAACTAGATCTTTACTTTTTGAAAATAGTTTTGTGTAGGTATCAATCAAATCACGAAAGCCCTGCATGGCCGTTGCAGCTTTGGTGGAAATACCGTTGATGGAATCTGCGGTGGCCAATAGATCGTAGGCAGGTTTTCCCGCAAGCGTCGCACCTTGAATCAGTGCAGTTTGCGCCGGTTTACTGATACCTCTCGGTGGAGTATTGAGAATCCTCAAAAGGGAAACTTCATCTTGTGGTGCGGTAAAGACCTTGAGGTAGGCCAGTAGATCCCGGACTTCTCGACGATCGTAAAAGGACATTCCTCCTACCAGTGTGTAAGGTAGCCCTGCTTGACGAAGCGCTGTTTCGAAAGCGCGAGGCTGTTCGTTGGTTCGAAAGAGAATTGCGATATGGCGCGGTTGTGTCGGCGTTTGTTTCAAAAGTTCCAAGATGTCTTTAACGATTGTTTTGGCTTCCGCGGTCTCATCTTGGAATTGAAGAATCCGCGGTGCCGATCCGCCTTTGCGTGCAGGCCGAAGTTCCTTTTCATGCCGCTGCCGATTAAAGGCAATCAAGCGATTCGCCACGGTAAGGATTTCGGGTCGACTGCGGTAATTTGTTTCCAAGCGGACAACTTCCGCCTCCGGCCAATCTTGTTTGAAGCGAAGAATATGTGCGACCTCGGCGCCTCGCCAACCATAAATGGATTGGTCGTCGTCACCCACCACGCAGAGGCTGCGGTGCGATTCGGCGAGCAACTGGGTGATTTTGTATTGGCTGCCGTTGGTGTCTTGGTATTCGTCGATCAAAATGTGGTCAAATCGCCCCGCCTCCTGCTGCCGGACATCTTCAAAATTTTGCAATAAATTTTCGGTCAACAGAAGGAGATCGTCAAAATCAACGGCGGCTGCCGCTCGTAGATTCATCTGGTAGCGGGCGTACGCGATGGCGGCAATCTGTTCCCGTTCCGACTCCGCTTCTTTTTCTGCCATCTCGGGGTCGAGCGCTTGGTTTTTCCAGCGCCCGATAAAGTAGAGGAGATCGCTGGGCCGAAGCGACTGGCTCGGGGTTTTTAATTCGCGTAGCGTCGTTCTCGCTGCGGCTTCTTGATCGGAACGGTCGTAGATTGCGAATCTTGGGGGATAGCCAATTTTTTGAATGTGCCGTCTAAGGATACGAACGCAGAGAGAGTGAAAAGTGGAAATTTCGGGTTTTTTTTTTCGCTTCCCTAGGATTTCACTCGTACGTTGTTGCATTTCGCGCGCGGCTTTGTTGGTAAAAGTAACCGCAAGAATCCGTTCGGGAGCGGTGCCGTTGCGGATGAGGTGGGCGATCCTGGTGGTAATCACCCGTGTTTTGCCCGTACCTGCACCGGCTAATACCAGAAGTGGTTTTGCCGGAGCGAGAGTTGCCCGCTCTTGTTCGGTGTTTAGTCGGGGAACCGTTTTTTTGCTTTGCACAGCAGAAGTCCGCATAATTGTCCCGGTCGATGTTGCCTTCAGTAAACGGTGCCTTCAGTAAACGGTGCCTTCAGTCAACGGGAGGTAGGCTTGAGAGTAAAGAAGTCCTTACTTGCGGTGCGAGGTCCCAAACACGGACCATCCATCGGCGGTCCCCACTCTAACGCCTCGGGGTCGATACGGGGAGAGGTCTGCAGTGTGCTTCCAAGTGCCAGTGGTCCCGGATGCAATCGGGCACCCGGGATAATTTTTTGTAGCGTACGTTTCAAACGATCCTTACTGATACGCGAATCACCGACTTGGGCTATGCGGCCTTGACCTTTTTTTAGATACCATTCTATACTCCGGTGCTTTCAAGTCCCTTTTTTAGTCATCCATTTTCACGTCTGTTCAGGTTTGTGAAAGACACGCACCGCAGATAAACAAACTCCACTCTTCAAGAACGCCACGAGGTCCAATTCGATGAAGTCAGAACGGCGACATGATCTACAAACGAATGTTTTAGCCGATTGGTTGGGCGGTAAGGTTTCTAAAATTCAGGCAAATGCCAGTTGGGTCGGAGGTGGGTTCCTGCTCATCCTGAT
>CAUZBD010000491.1:0-2658 GCA_963577795.1 Planctomycetota bacterium
GCCGATTGGCTATATGGCTTCCACGCGACAGTGGTGCCGGCGACACGGGGAAAATTTTGAAGATTGGTGGAAAAACGAAGCCTGTGAGATCCATCACTTTATTGGCAAAGACATTGCCTACTTTCACACGCTCTTCTGGCCTGGAATGCTGAAAACCGCGGGCTTCTCTTTACCAACAAAAGTTCATGTTCACGGTTTTCTCACTGTTGGTGGAGAAAAAATGTCGAAAAGCAAGGGTACGTTCATCCGGGCCAGCACCTATCTGAAGCATCTTGACCCTGGATACCTTCGCTATTATTACGCCTCAAAATTGAGCTCAAAAATAGCTGATATTGATTTGAATCTTGAAGAGTTTGTCCAAAAGGTCAATGCAGACCTTGTCGGCAAGGTGGTTAACCTCGCTAGCCGCGCAGCTAAATTTGTCCATGCCACAGGGCTGGCGACCAGCTATCCGGACGATGGCGGTTTGTTTGCGTATGCCGCTGCAGAAGGCCAGGCCATAGCCGATGCGTATGAAAAGGGCGAGACAGCCCAAGCAATGCGAAAAATTTTAGCGCTTGCTGACCGGGCCAATCCCTACGTGGAAAAAAAACGGCCCTGGGAATTAAACAAAGATCCAGAGCGACAGCAAGAACTTCAAGAGGTTTGCAGTGTTGCACTCAATCTGTTTCGACAGCTGGCCATTTACCTCGCTCCCGTTTTGCCGAAATTAGCCCATGCATGCGGTAGCTTATTAAACGAGCCTATTGAGCATTGGGAGCAAGCGCAGAAGCCCCTCGTCGGTACTCCCGTCCAAAAATTCGAGCATATGATCCAAAGACTCCAACCACAACAGGTACAGGCTATGATTGAAGAAAGTCGCGAAGAAACCTCCGAACCGCTGCCTTCCTCCTCAGCGACCGATGATCCGCAACCGTTCATCGACGAACCACTCGCCGCTGAAATCACCATCGATGACTTTGCAAAAGTCGATTTGCGGGTTGCCCGCGTACTGAATGCAGAGACAATTCCTGACGCTCGTAAACTGCTCAAGCTCACCCTTAGCCTCGGTGGCGAAGAGCAACGTACCGTTTTCGCTGGAATCAAGGCGGCCTACGATCCTGAAAAGCTGGTCGGGCGACTTGTGGTTTGCGTCGCCAACCTTGCCCATCGCAAAATGAAATTTGGAACAAGCGAAGGCATGGTTGTCGCAGCGGGACCTGGTGGCGAGGAAGTCTTTCTTCTCAGTCCAGATGGTGGCGCCCAACCGGGTCAGCGTGTCCACTGAATCAATCGTACACCAAAAGATTGTGCGCAACTGTAACCAGGATTTTAATAAAAAGCGGTGGTACCCGAAGGTACCATCGCCGCCGACCAGAGGAGCATCAGCTGGTCTGTATTTCAATCTGCCGTGGCTTTGCGGAAACTGCCTTCGGCACGCGGATCGTAAGGACCCCCGCCTGCAGGCTTCCCTCCACATGCGGGACGTCGATTTCAAACGGGAGCCGAATCACTCTGTGAAAAGACAACGTGTTGCGTTCGCGATGAAAATAGGTCGCCTCCGCTGATGATGCCTTCTCCTTGGAATCGTCCGCTTTTTCCATTTCAATTTCCGTCCCAGATGTCTCGAGAGTTAATTCGCGGCCTAGAGCCGTAATTTTTACTTCGCTCTCACTGAGACCAGGAACGTCGATCGCCACAAAATAGTTCTCGTTCTCTTCCCAGATATCCACCGCTGGATGCCCACGGCGACCGCCAATGGTCGGTGCGGCACTCTTGGGCGTCCCAAACACGTCGGAAATGAGCTGATCCATATCGGTGCGGAGCGTCACTGCAGGGGTGAGATAGTGTGCGTCGATGCGTAACATGTTGAAATCCTCCTTGGATGTTGTGCTTCATGGGCCGCTTTGCAGGTCCTGCCACTCGTGTGCACGTCGCGTCACCTACGCATGCACGAGGCGAGCCGGAGAACATCTCAACCTGATATGCAATCGCTGTGACTTCGATCGATAAAATAACTTAAATCATTATCTTAAAATAACTTGAGGCTATTTCTTTGCGGAAGCATCCGTACCGGAAACTGCCAATATGGCATTTTACCGGTATCAAGAGACCGAGTGCCATTTTGGCATTCCTTAAGGGTTTGCGGCGGTTTTTGGAACCATCCCCTGGCCGGTTCGGTGGCACCACGTCCTCCTCGCTTGCCGAGCCCGACGACCGCAGGGAATCCCCGTGCCGAGGGAATGATGTGAGTGGGTCCATACCGCTGTTGAGGATTGGTAGCCCCCATTCTATACTCACCCGTTTATCCGATCGAATCCCCGCCTCGGTGGTTGCCGGTCGCACCGGCAACGAGTCGGTGGGAACAAGGCCATCTAAAGACTGCCATGCGTTTCACGTTGGTCGACCGCATTTTGGAGCTTCAGGCAGGCCAAGAGATTATCGCGGTCAAGAATCTCTCGCTCGCAGAAGAATACTTGGCCGACCATTTTCCGCTCTTTCCTGTCTTACCTGGGGTTTTGATGCTGGAGGCAATGACCCAGGCGGGAGCTTGGTTGGTGCGGCATGATGAAGATTTTTCCCACAGCATGGTGGTCTTAAAGGAGGCACGAAATATTAAATATACCGATTTTGTAGAACCCGGTTTTCAGCTCGTTGTGAGAGCAAAACAGGTAAAAC
>CAUZBD010000492.1:0-2658 GCA_963577795.1 Planctomycetota bacterium
TTCTGGGTGTGGCCAATGACCATTCGATTGCCTGGGCCGTGGCTCAGCAGATTATGTCGGAAGGCGGGAAGTGTGGTTTTTCCCATTTGCCTGATCGCCCGGACGATGAGCGACAGCGGAATCGACGACGGGTTGCCAAGCTTACGGATGACTGCCCGCAGGCCGCATTCTTGGTTCCAATGGATGTGAGCAAGGATGAGGATATTCAGTCGGTCATGCAGCGGGCAAAAGAAGAATTTGGCACGATCGACTTTTTGTTACATTCGATTGCCTTTGCTAGCCTAGACGATCTAAGGCGAGAGACGGTCGAAACAAGTCGCGACGGTTTTAAGATGGCGATGGAAATAAGCGTTTATAGTTTGATTTCTGTCTGTAACGCTGCTCGTAGTATTTTTTCAGACAATGCAAGCGTGTTAACCATGACCTATTTCGGCGGTGAAAAAGCAGTCCCGGGTTATAACGTGATGGGAATTTGTAAGGCGGCACTTGATGCATCCGTCCGTTATTTAGCATACGATCTCGGCCCCCAAGGAGTCCGTGTGAATGCGGTGAGTGCCGGTCCAGTGAAGACGTTGGCTGGCCGAGCGGCAGGGGTGGAAGAGATGCTTTTACTGTACGAAAAAATGGCGCCCCTCGGTCGTAATGTTACCCATGAAGAAGTTGGAAAATCTGGTTCTTTTCTATTGTCGCCGGCCGCAGGTGGTGTGACGGGAGAAATTCTCCACGTTGATGCGGGCTACAACATCATGGGATCACCCGGTCGCTTGCTCGAAGGCTATGAGTCCTGAAGTAGCCATGGAACGTGTTGCCATCGCCGTTCTTTGGCACGCAGGAAAGTTCCTGATCGGACGTCGTAGCCCCGGCGATTTTCTCGCCGGCCTTTGGGAATTTCCTGGTGGAAAAATTTCCTCGGGAGAAACTTCGAGCGCAGCGGCCGTTCGCGAATGCAAGGAAGAAACCGGCTTGGATGTGGTGGTGATCGGAACGTGCAAAGAATGCACACATTGCTATCGATCGTCGGCAAAAAAAGGGGAGCCGGCGGAAGCGGTTCCTCTCGAACTTCACCTTTCATTTTTAGCCTGTCGCCCCCTCGATCTTACGCAGCCGATTACCTCACCCTTTTGCTGGGTTGCTGCTGAGCAGTTGTCTTCACTCGAGTTTCCTGCCGCCAACCGGGCGGTCCTTGCGCAACTCATTAGGGCTGATTTTGTAGAGAGGTTTTGGGGCGACGGATCGTGAATGGATGAGAGCGGATACTTTTCCACATCGATTTCTTGGAAACTATTTTTTTACTCCGCCCCTTATTTGGGTGACCTCGGTGACCATAGCGACCAAAAAATCGCTACAGAAGGCACACTTTTTTGGGCCACCTCTTGATCTGTCGAATCTGCCTATTCTCGCCCGATTGTTGGGTGCCTAGAATAGAAGCACGCTTTTCCTTTTAGAAAGTTGACCCTATGACCTCTCGTGTTCTCACGGCCTTGCCGGTTTTTAACGAACAACAACATGTCGAGCAGGTGCTCGATAGTGTGAAACAGTATGCGCAGGATGTGCTCGTTGTTGATGATGGATCGACAGACGGGACAGCTGAAAGTTTGCAGAAATATTCTGATGTTCACGTAGTCACCCATTCGATGAATCAGGGTTATGGTGCGGCTTTGAGATCTGCGTTCGATTTTGCGCAGCGAGGTGGTTATGACGTCCTGGTGACGATTGATTGTGATGGACAGCATGAACCACAGAGAATTCCAGAATTTGTTTCTGCATGCGAGGATGCATCCGCTGCTCGATCGATCGATATTGTGTCCGGAAGTCGTTACTTAAAGAGTTTTTCTGGCGATGGGGTCCCACCCGAGGAACGTCGGAGCATTAATCTACAACTCACTAGTGAGATCAATCATCGGTTGGGTTTAGATCTGACAGATACTTTTTGCGGATTCAAAGCATATCGTGTTTCGAGTTTGCCGCTGTTAAAAACTTTCGAGAATGGTTATGCGATGCCTTTGGAACTTTGGGTACGGGCAGTTGCAGCCGGATTGAAAATAGTAGAGATTCCCGTGCCACTCGTTTATCTTGCTGAGAAGCGATCGTTTGGTGGTTCGCTTGATGATGGGCAGACGCGACTTGAGTACTATCATCGGGTGTTAAACGACAGTCTACGTGGCGTCTCCCTTCAGTCTGAGAATGGGACGGCAGCACCTCTCTATGGAGAACCAGCCGAATGACTGTGGCTCGCTTAGAAAAGGGCCACACACGTTTGGTGGTTCCCCAAGAAGACCAATCCTTGCTCGTGGCACCAGCCCCAACTCAGGTGAGTTCGTTGTTGGCTGCCAACAGGGAACTTTTATGGAGTTGCCCGGACCATCAAGGGTACGATTTTCAGGGCCACACATTCGGAGAATTGCTAAAAATTTGCCGGGAAGATTTACTCCAAAAAGCAATGACCTATACGGGATCTTATCGCGAGGTTTCCGTTCCGATGCCCTCAGATGGGTTCTCCGTGCCGGTGATCCTCGGAGGGCATCAACCCGATATTTTTCATCCGGGTGTCTGGGCGAAAAATTTTGCTCTCCATCGTTGGTCGATGGAAAATGGGGGAATCGGTCTCCAGATTTTGATCGACGCCGATGTCCCCAAAAGATTTGGATTGAGTGTGCC
>CAUZBD010000493.1:0-2646 GCA_963577795.1 Planctomycetota bacterium
TAATTTTGGGTATGAAAAAAGAGAGGGCAGGTGCCGAACAGCATCCCGACGTCGGGCAGTTTCTAGGACACCAACGACCTCGGCACCAGCTGCGTGCAACTGCGCAGCAACGACGAGCAGGAAAGGGCCACTGCCCGCAATCAAGATCCGACTGCCTGGTAAAATCTTCATCGTCTTCACCATCGATTGCGCACCACCCGGTGTCATTACACCGGGTAAAGTCCAACCCGGAAACGGCGAAACAAATTCATAGGCGCCCGCTGCCAAAATAATTTGCTTGGCAGCGATTATCTGCCACCCGCGGTCTGAACGAACGGCAAGTCTTCGCTCCGGAAAATATCCCCAAACACTCGTGTTAGGGAGCCATTCGATTTGATCCTTCAGCGATTCTAATTCGCCAATCATTTGCTTGCCGTGGAGTGAACTCTCGCCTGTGGGCACAGAAAGCCCGGCGAGTGCAGCGGGTGATTGCCGATAAATCTGCCCACCGGTTGAAAGATTTTCGTCGATCAACGTTACGCCGAGACCTGCACGGCAAGCGGTGGCCGCTGCGGCCATGCCGGCTGGACCGGCTCCCACAATCACCAAGTCCCGCTGGATCATTCGTAGCGCTCCAGTGAATCGGCGGGCTGACTCTTTATCTCGAGGCCGTCGGTCACTTGGTACTGACACGCCCGCTGATTGGGGTTGCCATTGACCTCGACCAAGCACTCGAAGCAGATCCCCATATTGCAGAAGAGGCCTCGCGGCTCTCCCTTGCGTTCTGTTTGTCTGAGCGTTCGCACGCCACTGGCCAGTAGGGCCGCGGCAATGGTTTCGCCTTCAAATGCCTCGATCGACTTTCCGTCAAAGGTGAAGTCGACCCGCATTCCACGATTTCCCTCAATGCGTCGGGGGCCGCTGCCCGTTTTTACGCCATCGGCATTCACTGAAGGATTGCTTTCGGCTTTTGCAGAAGAGTGGTCCATCGCGTCCATAATTCCCCTGGAGCCGGCTCAAAGTCGAAGTTAACCGGTAGGCAACGGCTCATTATCCTGGATTGGGGCGGTGTTCGATCGGTCTGCCCGCCTATTATAGCTATCGGCTGGATTCGCAGCGCTAGCAGATGAACCTTTCCCGAAGGGCTGGCCCCGAAGCCGCCATCTGTGGGCGAACATCGCCAAAAGCGGTCTCATCCCTATAAACCAAACCCTCACGCTGGCAGACTTTCCTTTTCCCCGACTCGAGTGCCCCGCCTTCCTCGGGTGCCATGCTCCAGGTCGCACTCGCTCTCGGCCCCGTAAAACTAAGGTCTATTCGGGTTCCCCGGGATCGCGTCCACTGTGGGATCAAGCGGCATACCCATCGATTGTTTTTTCAGTGCCTCGACCACAGCATCTGTGATATCGGTTGCGGGGTCGGCGTAAAAAACGTTACTCCGCGTTCGATCCAAAACCACCGTGAAATTGAGTTCCGCAGAAAGTTTCATGATAATCGGTTGGAGTTCACTCATAAACTCCCGCATCTGTTGCATTTGCATCTTTTGCAGCCCTTCTTGACTTCGCTTTCTTAGCTGCATCGTTTGTGCCTGCATCTGCTGCTGCATAGCCCGTAAATTTTCCAATTGTTCTGGTGTTGTATTTTCTCCATATCTCTCGCGTTTGGCATCAATGTCTGCTTTGAGAAGTTGTTGCTGCCGCACGATATCTTTTTCTTCCGCTGCCCGTTCCTTTCTAAAAACATCTCCGGCCTGAACATCCCAGCCAGTTTCTTTTGCAATATCATCCATACGAATGATTGCGACGGAGTTTTTATTGGATTTGCTGGAGAACCATACGAAGAGTACGGCCACCACAATGATTCCACCTAATATCCATTCCACACTATCCGGTTTGCGTTGCATATTCGCCCTCATTATTAAAGCTTATGTGCCGCCAAAGAGTGTTGATCGTCGGCGGTGATCAAATTTGATTGCACCAATCAGAAGTAAATGGGTTTGCACAAGCATGTTTGCCTGCGGCAGGAGGCATTCTAACCGCCTCAGCTTTAGCTTGCCAGATTGTCTAACGTGCTGAAAGTTTCTGATTCAGGTTTACCGTTTTTTGTTGCGGTGGTTCAAGTCTCTGTGGTCCATCGGACCCGGTTACGGCAAAATTGTGCGGAGTTTACCCATGAAACTGCGATAAAATACAGTTCCCGATCGGCGAGTGGTATGTCGAAAGTAGGTTGGAATACGCCAAAAATGTCCTATAATGAGAAAAGTGCCTTCCGGCCCTCGGGCCACCTTTTTCCCACCCTCCGCTTTGCTGATCGATCCACACGATCTCACGTTCTCATGGCAGTTTCACGTATTCACACACTTTTACTTGCGACAGTAGTCGTTGGGCTTGTTTCTTCGGTTGCAGTGTGTGTTTCGGTTGCGGCTGAACTCGACGCTAAGAGACAACCCCCTTTGTCTCGAAAAGAGGTGATCCGCCATTGTGGCCCAAGGACGGTCGATATTGAGATACTTGGTCACGATACAGAAGGGAAATGGATTTCGCATGCTGCCGGTACGATTCTGCACGAGGATGGATATATCCTTACGTGTGAGCATGTGACTCATCCAGGCGATTCTCAGAAAGTGATTTTGGCAGATGGAACATCTTATCCCTACAAGGTGCTCGC
>CAUZBD010000494.1:0-2635 GCA_963577795.1 Planctomycetota bacterium
AGGAGGAGGCAAGGCGGCCCGCTCGAACGGTTTAATCGGAATCACAAAGCAAGATGACGGGTCTTATCAAGCCGACTTCCTCTGGCGGGCAAAACGTGCAACTTCCTCCTTTGGATCGCCCCTAGCACACAATGGCCTCGCCTACTTTGTCAATCGTCAGGGCGTTATCTACTGCCTCGACCTGGAAAGCGGCGAGGAAAAATATGCCCAGCGCACCGCCGATAGTGTATGGGCAACTCCGTTCGCTGCAGGAGAACACCTGTACTTTTTCGGAAAGAAAGGCACCACCACCGTCATCAAGGCAGGACAAGCTTTTGAAGAAGTAGCCGTGAACCAGTTACTTACAGGCGAAGCAGAAACCGACTCGGAGAAAGCTTCGCCCGCGCGGGGTGGTCGTGTTCTTTATGCGGCAATCGCTGACAAGGGCAGAATCTTTTTGCGAACCGGCAGTCGACTTTACTGCATCCGTTAGTGCAGGTCGGGCATGTTCCCGTTCGGCATCAATCGTTTTCGGGCATCCTTCCGTACCCAATAAAAAAGGGCGGGCCAAAAAGGCCCGCCCCCACCCTGCACGAGATTGTTCATCTCTTAGAACGAACTGGTGCGCATCTGCTCGGCCACAACACGCACCGTACTCTGTGTGTTACTGGCTTGGGTCAGCACTTCCAGATCGATGACACCTCCGGACTCCTGCATCGCGTGTAGCAGCACCTCTTCGGACGTCATCTGCACACCGTTGACCAGGACAATCACATCGCCGGCGACCAATCCCGCGAGAGCGCCAGGGGAATTTTGCTTGACTTCCTGGATGCCAAACCCTACGCCGGGCATAATCGATCCGCTGATGCCCAGGTAATAGCTCACCTGCTGTAACACCTGCTCGGTTCCGTTGATCACCACCACGCGTTGCGGACAGATGACGTAGTTCCAACGGCAGGGCTGCCAGCAATTCCAATACGACGGATAGCAGCACTGGTCCCACCACCAGGAACAGCAGAGATCGATCCACCAATCACAAGCCGGCGCAATCGTCAGACATTTTTGTGCATGTCGGCGCACTTTTGCCAGATCATCGGACCGAATACCCTTCACTCCACCCTCTTTGAAAATATCGATCTTTTCCGTAATCCTATCAGCAGGCAGGGGTCGGATCGGACCGGACACGACCGGACCGTTCGGTTGAGTCGGTTGAGGTGACCGCGGAATGATCGGCATGTTTGGAAATGGCCGTTTCGGGCCAATCACAATCGGGGGATTGGGCTTGGTTGGCCGCGGAATGATCGGCATGTTTGGAAAAGGACGTTTCGGGCCAATCACAATCGGGGGGTTGGGCTTGGTTGGCCGCGGACTGATCGGCACGTTTGGAAAAGGTTGTTTCGGGCCAATCACCGTTGGGCCAGTGGGCTTCGTTGGCCGCGGGCTGATTGGAACAAACGGGAATGGTCTTTTTGGATTTCTTGTAATCGGAATTTTTGTGACCGGGGTCTTGGCGCGACCAGGAGATTTTGACCCTTTCGATCCGTTGCCTTGCCGTGGAGGCCTGGTGACAGCTTTTGTGACCCCACCATATTTCTTACCGGTGGGCCGGGGACTGGTCTGTTGCGTGCGCGGGCGATTGCCCTTGGACTGTGTCGCTCGCGTCGGTCGAGAGCGACCGTATTGAGCGCCCGTCTTCGAGGACCGCGTTGATGTAGATCGGGTTGATTTTGAATTTCCACGCGAAGAGTTTTTAGAAACGGACGATGCGCGCGAAAAACCACTCTTTCCACCACGTTGTGGACTGGCATCGGTGACCGATACACCAACGGCGATCACCGCTGCCGCCAAAAGGATCAATGTGTGATTGCTGACTTGTCTCATCGTTTTACTCCTTGTGCTGGGAAACATCTCTTACGCCGAAAACAATCTGTCTCCCTTAAGAGGCGTAAAACGAGGGCCACCTGTTACAACCTTTAACGCAAAGCTATAAATTCGCTTGAAAATACGGATTTGTGGCCATCGAGAAGTAAATTAACGGACCGAGGCGGTACGCATCTTTCCACATAGAAAAACCGACTGCGAAGGGTAGAGATAGCGACCAAACCTGTGTATGCGTAAGAAAACAGGTCCCAGAAATATCTCCGATGATCACGCCCCAACATCCTCGTTCCAGAGTTTCGGATAGTCGTGGACATATTGGCGAAAAGTTTGTTGCATTGCGCGATTTTCGAGGAGCACCATCTCAATTTCATGCTCGGCAAGGAACGCTTCGGTAGATCGCCAAAGCGCACTGCCAGCCAAGTCGGAACCCGTATCGGCGCAGACGACCCGCCGGATACCGTAGAGGGCAGCGGCACCCGCACACATCTTGCAGGGCCAGAGAGTGGTGTAGAGCGTGCTCTGTGCATAAGCGGCCGCGTTGAGTCTCCCGGCACGGCTGAGGCAGTCCATTTCCGCGTGCAGGATCGGGTCGCCCTTTTGGATCCGCTGGTTGTGGCCCACCGCCCGCAATTTTCCGTCGACCGCCAGGACCGCCCCGATCGGCAGCCCGGGCGTACCGGTCAGCTGATCTTTTGTCTCTAGACTTTGCTCGGCTTGTTCGATAGCTATTTGCAAAAACCGTACATCCTGACACATCGTCGGGCCCTCCTCTTGA
>CAUZBD010000495.1:0-2624 GCA_963577795.1 Planctomycetota bacterium
TTTGGTAACGGTTCCCATAACCGTCTGACCCGGTTGATACTTTGCTGGGATGTCCGACTCCCAGGGATCTTCGCTGAGTTGTTTGATGCCGAGTGCAATACGCCTTCTTTGCTGATCCACCGACAACACTTTGCACTCGATCTCTTGTCCCTTTTCCAAAACCTCGCTCGGGTGACTCACCTTGCGTGTCCACGACATGTCGCTCACATGCAAGAGCCCGTCAATTCCCTCTTCAATTTCAATAAACGCACCGTAGTTCGTCAAATTACGAACCCGCCCTTTGATAAAACTATCGGGCGGATAATTATCGGCCACCTTGTCCCAGGGATTGGCCTGCGTCTGTTTCATACCCAGGGAAATCTCTTGCTTCTCCTCATTGATTCCCAAAACAACCACTTCAATCGCCTCACCGATCGATACCAACTCGTTCGGATGATTGATCCTGCGGGTCCACGACATTTCACTAATGTGTACCAGGCCTTCGATTCCATCCTCGAGCTTCACGAAAGCGCCGTAACTCATCACGTTCACCACGGTGCCCTCAATAACACTATCCACCGGATATTTTTCCGCTACATTCTCCCAGGGACTCGGGGTTTTCTGCTTGAGTCCTAAGGCTATTTTTTCTTTCTCATAATCGATGTTCAAAATCTGAACTTCGATTTCCTGATCGATGGTAGTCATTTCCGAGGGATGACCGATCCGGCCCCAACTCATATCGGTAATATGCAATAGGCCATCGAGGCCCCCGAGATCGACAAAGGCTCCAAAGTCGGCAATATTTTTGACCACCCCTTTTCGCAGTTGGCCAACTTCCAACTCTTGAAGGAGTTTCGTTTTCTTTTCCTGCCGTTCGTCTTCGATCAACGAACGCCGAGAGACGACAATATTGCGCCTGGCATCATCAATTTTCAGCACTTTACATTCAATTGACTTGCCGATGTATTCGCCAATATCCGCCGGACGCCGAATATCGACCTGGCTGGCTGGCAAAAAGACGTTGACGCCGATGTCGACGAGCAAACCGCCTTTGATCTTACGGTTGACCATCCCGTTGACGACGTCCCCTTCATTCACGGTGGACATCACCTTTTCCCACTCGCGAATTCTCTTGGCCTTGCGCTTGCTTAACTGGAGCATGCCCTGGAAACCTTCGTTCAATCCAGAGGCACCCTCCACCTCCTCGATCAGGACATCGACATCGTCTCCGACGACGGGTTCTTCGTCTTCCTCCTCCCATTCGCTCCGCGGAATGATTCCCTCGCTCTTGTAACCCACATCGACCAACACAAATTCAGAATCGACTCGAAGAATCTTTCCGGAGACAATTTGGTTAACGTCCAGTTCATCACCCGGGGCAAAGAGTTCTTCCGTACTCTGATCGCCCATAGCGGTTTTAATTTCCGCATCCCAATCTTCAATACCTGCGTCGATTCCTCGGATAAGATTTCGGTTGACCATTACATTCGCTAAGGGTTGCTTGCCGCCGGATGCCACTCGAGCAGGTGACTGCTCTAAAATATTCGGCAACAACAGGAAAAAAAGTCGCACCGCTCGGCCTCGCCCCATTGGCAGACCATAGAACAAACGATCGACATAAGCCGATGATTCTAGAGCAAACTCGCGATCGAGAAAACCCGCAAGACGGAGCGCAAACGGTAAAAACAAGCCCGGATTGTCTAAGCTGGGGCTGCCTTACAGCCCGACCCTGGTACAACTTGCCTCGGCGGCAGTCAGACACGCCGCGATTCGCGTCTGTACCTCCGAGATCAACTCGGTGTCATCGAAATTGGCAATCTCCTCCGGCAGCAGCGGTTTGCCCACCTCGATTTGGATCGTGTTGACGCGGGGAAAAGAACGGTTACGCGGCCAGGCCTTGTACGCACCCGCGATGCCTACCGGCACAAGTTGCACCCGACTGCGGCGGGCCAGAGCGCAAAATCCCGGTTTAAAATCTGACAATTTCCCATCGCGGGTCCGTGATCCCTCGGGAAACACGAGCACAAACTCCCCGTGCTTGAGGCGACGAAGCGTCTCTTTCATCCCGGCAAGTCCACCGCCCCGGTCGATGGGGATCGATCCAAGCACGCGAAGCATCCAGCCAAGCGGCGGAAACTGAAACAATGTATCGCGGGCCAAATAATTCAGACGCCGATGGAAAAACATTCCAATCATCGGCGGATCAAGATGACTCTGATGGTTGGCCACCACCAGCACCGGGCCCTCGGCGGGTTCGTGACTGAGACCACGCAGTCGGATGCGAAAAAAAAGCACGCCACCAAGCAACAGAAGCATCTGCATCACTCGATATAATAGGCGATGCCATAGTGGTTGCTGCATGGTCACTCTCCGTTTCTCGAATCCTCTACCAGAAAACCCTAACTGGCATCACGACTGTAAAGAACCTGCTTTGTTTATTTTTTTCGAACCAATGTTTCTAAATGAGCGACAACTTCTGCAGCAGTCATCCCGTCGGTCACGACCTCCACCGCATCGAGTGCTTTTCGTAAAGTACCGACCGGTCGACTTGCATCACGACCATCGCGAAGGTCCTGGGAAGCACGAATTTCGTCCAGTGTCACCGCCTCACCTGCATGCTCCCGCTCCGCGTGCCGGCGTCGTGC
>CAUZBD010000496.1:0-2622 GCA_963577795.1 Planctomycetota bacterium
GTATAGGTTTGTTCGTCGCGCTCCTCGCGGGGGCGCCTCGAATTGTCGAGGCGGAACTCTACCTCCGCGTCGATCATTCTAGCACTGCAGAATACGATGTGTTGGTGATCGACCAGGACTTTGGAGTAGTTTCCTTGGGGGATAATATGCTCGCTGCGGATCTGGGAATGTTTTCGGCATCTCCATTTTCCCCGACGGAAAACGCCGACGAATTACTTTCGCTGTCCGAAACCGCCTCGACCTATTCGGCCACCGATGCGGATCTCTATGCCCAGGCTGGTGCGATTGGATTTAGCGGAGCGGTCGGTGATTTTCAGATGAATGTCACGACAGGATTCTCGGCACCCCTGCTCGGCTCAGAGGGGCGGATGGATTTATTTAACGTGAGCTTCAGTGGCGGCAGTGGCACATTGACGATCGAACTGTGGGATACGGGATTTGAAACCGAGGGAGATGACACACGATTCCATACCCTTTTGGGTGGAACCACCGACGGACTCGTCGAAATTGCCACCTATGCCAACGGCGATGCCGATGCCTTCGGTACGGAGTATCTGCTCGCTTCGGGCACCTTCGATGGCAGTACGACCCTCAATGGTATCGCCTATTCCAGCGATCAGACCACCGATCTCTCAGTGGCAGAACTCTCCGGAGATTATGCCATGGGAATCCGCGCGACGATCACACATTCCTTGGGTGATGTGACTGGTTTCAACGTCGATCTGCAGTCCGGATCGGCTGTACCGGAACCGGCTGCCGCCCTGATGGCTATCTTGGTTGTGCTCGGGTGTGGAATGTGCCGTCTGCCACGTCGTCGCTCTGCAGCAAACGCCCGCTAAGCATTCTCCTTTCCGCCGTTCTGTTGGCGGATAGCCCGGAGCTTCACTCTTCTGCGATACCGTTGCATTCTCTGTTGCTTGCCCCTCAGCGATGGGCTAGAATCCGCGCTCGAAGTCTGGCAAAGGGGCCGATGGGCTCGAAAACTTTTAGGCTTAAATTAGGTCGTTGGAGGAACGGATGGAGCGGACACTCATTCTGTGCAAACCCGATTGCGTGGAGCGACGTCTCGTGGGCCGCGTGCTTGGACGTTTTGAAGATAAGGGTTTCAATATTATTGCGATGAAAATGCTCCGCGTGACACCCGAACTTGCGCGGCTGCATTACGCAGAACATGTCGACAAACCGTTCTATCCGGAACTCGAAGAGTTTGTCACCGGCGCTCCGGTGGTTGCTTTGGTCCTCGAAGGGCTCGAGGCGATACGCGTTGTCCGTGAGATGCTCGGCGCGACCAGTGGATTGAAGGCGGCATCCGGCACGATTCGGGGAGATTTTAGCAGCAGTCGCCAAAAGAATTTGGTACACGCTTCGGACAGTAGTGAGAGTGCGGTTCGCGAAATCGCCCTCTATTTTGCAGATGACGAACTCTGTCCCTACGAGCCGATCATCACGCGCTGGCTGCGGGCAGAGGGTGAGGCATAGCGGTTGGCCGAATCGGTCAATGGTGCGATTCGTTGCGGCCTCGCCACCACTTCACCAGCAGTCGCGCTCCGAGGGGCAACAACCCTAAAATGGCCAGTGCAATCACCATCGGTGGCGTGAGCAACTCCCCTGCCCCATCGCGGACCACAGTTTTGAGGTCCGGCAGAGAGGCCCCGACCACGACGTAGGCAATCGTACCGGGCAGCATGCCCACTTGGCTGACCCACCAGAACGTACCGAGCCGCAGCGGGGAGAGTCCCATGGCAAGATTGATCACAAAAAAGGGAACCACCGGAATCAGCCGCAAGGCAAACAGGTAGAAAGGCCCCTCACTCCGCAGCGTTTCATCCAGGCGGCTCAGACGCGACCCGAGTCGCCGAGCGACTGTTTCGCGGAAAAGATAACGCGCCAGTAAAAACGCGCCACTCGCTCCAGTGGTCGAAGCAAAACTCACCAGTACCGTGGCCGTGATCAGGCCGCGCAGTCCCGGCCAGGTTTGCTGCAGCAGGTAACTGATCAGCAGCGTCAGGACGGCTGCCCCGGGAAGCGACAAACCGGTGCTCAGCACATAAAGTACAAATGCACCGGTCAGAATCAGCAGCGGGTGCTCTGCGAGTAACAGAGTGAGATGTGCTTGCTCATTGAGAAGTACTTGGAGCAGTTGCGCATCACGCTGGGTAAAGAAAACGACTGCCACGCTACCGATCAGCAAACAGGCAACGATCCATTTCCGCAGGAGCGGCAAGCGACTCGGATTTTCCTCGGGCTGCTGTGGCACGCAGGGCTCCTTCGCCCTCGCTCACGGTTGATCCGCTACTGTCTTTTCCAGATCGAGTCGAGTTGACGTACAGAGAGTTCCAGTAACTCTGCCTCTCCTCCCTCGGCAAAGGCAGTGACTTTCTGGATTTGTCCCGGTTGCTTACGGGGCCGGGTGATCACCACACGTCCCTCTCCACCGATGATTTCGAGCATCGGTCGATCGACCAAAACACGAATCGTGATTTCGCTGTCCGGTGCAGCGAGTGGTGCATCGTCGAGCTTTTCCGCTGCCACGTCGTACACAATCCGCTCACCGCCAATTTGGAGCCCGACCTTCGTGGCTTGCCTTAACTGGAAGGTGGCTTCGACATCCATCAGTTCCTT
>CAUZBD010000497.1:0-2620 GCA_963577795.1 Planctomycetota bacterium
CGCGGTCTGGAACTTCCGAGTCAGGTCCAAAAGGAAACCCTTACGCCTACTTACGGGAAGTTTGTTGCCGAACCTTTTGAACGAGGATTCGGCGTTACGGTCGGTAATAGCCTACGTAGGATTCTCCTTTCGAGCCTTGAAGGTAGCGCGATTACCCAGGTTCGTATTCAAGGGGCACAGCATGAGTTCACTACGATTGAAGGAATCATTGAAGATGCCACCGATATCGTATTGAACGTGAAATCGCTCGTCGTCAAAAATCATTCTGATACGACGAAGGTGATTCGCGTAGAAAAACACTCGGCGGGCGATATCACGGGCGCAGACGTGATCACAGATTCATCCGTTGAGGTGGTCAACAAAGACCACAAGATTGCCACCAGCAGTGGTGATCGAGAGTTTGAAATGGAAATGGTTGTCGAAAATGGCCGTGGCTATGTGCCCGCATCGGAACATACGCCAAGTGAGCAAGAAATCGGCATCATTCCAATCGATGCGGTTTATAGCCCTGTGGTTCGCGTTCGTTATGAAATTGAAGAAACGCGGGTCGGACAGAAAACCAACTATGACAAATTGACGATGGAGATTTGGACGAATGGGAGCATTCAACCCGAAATAGCAATGGTTGAAGCTGCAAAGATTTTACGGAAACATCTTAACCCGTTTGTGCAATTTAGTGATCTGGGGCCGGAAATTCATAGTACCGTGCGGGTGAATACCGATGGAGTGGATCCTACAGTTGAGAAAAAATTAAATCTGAGCATCGGAGAGTTACACCTCTCGGTCCGTGCAAGTAATTGCCTGGAGGCAGAAAATATTCTTACCGTGAGGGATCTTATTGGACAAGATGAAGACTCTCTCATGGAAGTGCGAAACTTTGGTGACACAACCCTCCACGAAGTGAATGAGAAGCTTGGTGAGTTAGGTTTACGATTAGGCATGCGGCTATCATCGCATTCATCCATTCCTTCCCTTTGATCCAAAAAATAAAACCATTGAAAGATTGTGGCGATAAACGCGACACTCTCCTCAATAGCTTTTAGGTAGTTCCTATGCGACATCGAAGAAGCGGACGCATTTTAGGTCGATCGCCCAGTCATCGGCGGGCTATGCTAAAAAATTTGGCTTCCAGCCTTCTACTGACCGAAAAAGATGCCGAGTTCGACGACAATCCACCCGCAACGAAGGGGCGCGTAGTAACGACAATGGCAAAGGCTAAGGAAGTGCGACCGATTATCGACCGTTGCATTACCATGGCTCGAAAAACTCTAGAGGATCAGCGGAAGGCCGATACGCTCGATTCTGCAGCAGAACGAAATTCAGAGGAATGGAGACAATGGAGGAGCAGTCAGCAATGGACCGATTGGAATCAGGCGATCGCTCCCGTGCTTACAGCGCGTCGTAGGGCAATCCAGATCCTAGGCAACAAAGAAGCTGTCTCAATTCTTTTTGACACAGTCGCTCCCCGATTCGAAGAACGTCCGGGTGGATACACACGCATCATGCGTCTGGCAAAGCCGAGACTCGGCGATGGTGGTATACGAGTTATTTTAGAATTTGTCGGTGAGCGCGACCGAATCAAAGTATCGGCTCCCGAACCGATTCAGGTAGAACGGGAAGATCCTGAATTAGATGAAACCCTGGAGTCGCCAGATGATTCCGTGTCTGAAGTGACTGCGGAAGCGGATGTTGCTGAGACAGACGATGCGAAAAAACCAGAGTCGGAATCCGAATAAGCGACTTTTGTAGCGTGCATATCGCTGCGGACAGTTCTTTTTCACTCTGAAATTTAGATAGATGTGTCAGGATGACCGAATCTATTGATATCTCGGCCGTACCCAAGGAACCCGCCGGATCAATCGGCTTCCCTTTTACCAGTCGTATGCGATCTGTGTGCGAAGATATGGTATCACGATTACCACAATTGGCGCATATTCAGATGGATCGAGTTGCAGTCAGTTTTTGTCAAACTCGCAAATCTGTGGCACACGGTCTTCAAGCATCGCTCACACCGATGCGGTTTAAAGGTGGTGAGCGCGAACTACTGCAGGATGGCCAGCGATGGCGAGTACAGAAAATCCGCAATGTGCAAAATCAAGAAATGCTCTATCTATTAAATTTTTATCTGCCGAGATTTCAGGACCAGCCCTTCGGCGAAAAACTAGTTACCATTTTTCACGAACTCTGGCATATTAATCCCGCGTTTAATGGCGATTTACGGCGATTGCCCGGACGCTGTTATGTTCATTCTGCAAGTGAAGAAAAGTACGACGCGGCAATGGAGGCACTGGCTGATGCATGGTTGGCTAGAAATCCCCCACTAGGTGACTTCCAGTTTCTGCAGATGTCTTTTGCGGACTTACAGACGATGTTCGGACACGTACGAGGATTACGTATTCCCGCCCCTCAAATAATACGCTGTGGTTAGAAACAAAATGGTATTCCCACTTACGCCGCCAACTTATTGCCCTGCTTCCGGTACCAGTTGACCGTCTTTGCAATCCCCTCCTGCAACTCCATCTCCGCTTCAAAACCAAAAGCTTCTCGCGCTCGAGTCGTATCGAGACAGCGACGCGGTTGGCCATCCGGCTTTTCTCGGTTCCATTCAATCTTGCCGCCA
>CAUZBD010000498.1:0-2620 GCA_963577795.1 Planctomycetota bacterium
CTTGTGCTTCCTCAGCAAATTGCCTGGTAATCCAGGCAACGAGCAGCAGTCCAATCGCAGGAGTCGCAGCAAGCAAAAGCCAGAAGGTCCACGTGGAGCCGGCCAATCCGTAGGCCTGCTCCACACTGAAGGTCGAAATAAATTTGATCAATGCATTGAACACGACCGCACCGTAGCCGGCAGCGATCCCGATCAAACAGGAGAGTGAAATCGTGAGTGGCGTACCGGTGGGGACAAAGCGCTCGAGCGTCCGCGCCCAAACGCTCCGGAAGCTCGCATTTTGCTCTGTGTGTTCGGCCATGTGGATCAAAAATATTGAAACAGACACGGAATGAGAGAACCTCAAGCCAACTTACGACTACGGGCAATTATTACAAGTCCTCGTAGAACCCGAATGACGTCTTTAGGCAAGCACCAACTGTTTGCGCCGGGGGAAATAACCCGCGACCCGCCCGGGCAAGATCTGATTGCCGATGATGCCTTTCGCTCCTCCCATCATCAGGCCCGCGGCCAACATTTTTGGCAAACCACCACAGCGGAGGGTCATCATCTGGCCGCCCAGACGAACTTCGACTTGATGGGTCTCGGTTACAAACTCTCCGTAACCGGGATAGAAGTCGGTCAGCGACCCTACCGGAGGAAACGACTTGAGAGAGCGGTGCTGAAAATAAGAGACTTGCGCCCCGGTATCGAAGAACATGCGGTACGACTCTCCACCAATCTCTGCATCGAGGAGCGGAATGCCCATGAAGTGCTCCAGCCCGAGCGACGTACCCTCGAAAGTAAGTTCCTCTTTGGAGAAGGTGATCTCCTGCTTTTCAATATCGATCAGCACATCAAAGGCGTTAATCGTATCGGCACCTAAGAGTCCGCAGGTGGGATGATTGGCAGAAGCCGCCAATTGATCCGCGTCCATCCCCATATACGCAGTGGGGACTTTAAACTCCTCTCCGTCGAGAGTGAGAGACTCCACCGATCCAAAACTGTTAGGCGAGCCTGTATCGAACATCCACTGATTGCCCTCGAGCGAGAAATATAAATGGCCCGTCTCAAATTTCAGCGGGGCAACGAACATCCTCTGATCCTGTCACTTTTTCTCACGGGGAAACTTCTCGGCTACCAGTCGACCGAACTCGTCACAGGCCGCATCGAGCTGTTCTAAAATTTCACGGCTAGATTTTCCGGTGCAATTGCGGGCTGCGGCGATCATCGTCTGGCACTCGAAGGTGTCCATCGCACGGGCCGCATCAAGAAGCTGAGGCGTCTCTTCACTGGGCACCGCAAGAAACCCATGCTTGTCGGCATGGATCAGCATGCCCGGTTCGACCGGCGTGCCGAACACCTCGACCGCACAGTCCCAGCGGATCGGTGTGCTGTAGGCGTGGCCCACACTCAAGCGACGGGCGAGTGCCTTGAACCCAGCGTTACACATTTCATCCACATCGCGGATCGCCCCATCGATAATCGTGCCCACGCACCCGAGCGTGCGGTGCATGTTGCTGTTCACTTCGCCCCAAAACGCGCCATAGGTCGCCGGCTTGTCGAGATCCTGCACCACCACGATTTTTGGCCCCGGAACCGAAGCAATATACTGCCGGTATTCGCTCCAGGCATCGGGATTCTGTTGCAGGTGCTCGGCATTGCCGGGCTCGATCACCACAGTCACCGCGCGGCCCACCATCGAGCCCATCTGCGGCATAAAATCGTGTGTCTCCTCAAGATTGAAACCGACACGTCCCGCATCGCGCGTTGTGAGTTGTTCCCAGCCATTGTAGATCGTGGGCGTATTCCAGCGTTTCAATTCGAGCATTTCGTGAGGATCGATCATGCGCGCGATTCTTTCACTTGCGTAGAGCGTGGTTGCTGCGTATAGAGCGTGAGGCCCGATAAGTCGCGGCGACGTGCGGGAATCACAGCGCTGACGACGTAACCTATTACAAAACAGCTGAGGATGCCAGTCGCGCCGTAGGCCCACGGATGCAGTGGAACCGTTTGCTTGATGACGTACTGCAGAATACCGGAGGCGAGAATCCCAACCAACGCACCGGTGCCACTGGTCCGCCGGGTGAAAATGCCCAGCAGAAACACGCCACCGAGCCCGCCACCAAACAGGCCGATGTACATGCTGAACTCATCCCACAACGACTTGATATCCGGCTGCGCGGCCATCCACAGCGCAAAGGCCATGCTCAGCAAACCAATCACTACCGTCACCAGCCGCGCTGTTCGGAGGGCGTTGGTAGGCGAAACATTTGGATGAAACCGCTGGTAGAAGTCGGTCGTAAACGCAGCAGAAACCGAATTCATCGAGGAGTCGAGCGAACTCATGGCCGCAGCAAAGATCGCGGCAACCACCAGCCCCGCAATCCCCAGCGGCAGTTGCGTGACGATAAACAGCGGAAAGATGGCGCTTTCGCTGGTAAGTGTCGGGTCCATCATGTGCGGATGCGCTCGATAAAAGGCAAACAGCATCGAGCCGAGACTAAAAAATAAAAGCGTTGCCGGAATCGTGAGCGCGGCATTGGTCCAGATCGCGCGACCCGCTCCCCGTTCATCTTTGGTCGTCAGATACCGCTGGATCACCGTCTGATCGGTGCCATAGCTGATCAGGTTCAAGCCG
>CAUZBD010000499.1:0-2618 GCA_963577795.1 Planctomycetota bacterium
TCGAAGTCGCCATACACGCGGACATCGATTGTTGTTGATGTTTCACCGGCGGCAAATGTGATGGTTCCTTCGTTCCGCTCGAAGTCACTTCCGCTGCTTGCCGTGTTGGTCATCGTATGAAAGTCGACCGTCACTATTTCGCTTGAAGATCTGGAAAGTGCAACAGTAAAGGTAGCCAGGACAAAACCACTATCACCTTCGGTGACCTGGGCATCGGAAATGGTGAGGATCGGTAGTTGGTCCGGATCGGTATCGACCGGGGGCGTGATGGGCGTTTCATCGACTGGAGAGTCAACCGGGTCTGTCGGGGGATCGATTGGATCTTCCGGCGATGTCACCGGTGGTGTGATGGGATCCTCGGGCGCTACGGCTCCTGTTCCGTTGAACGTGATGTTGCTGATGCCGCTCGATCCGCTGGCACTAATTCCAATAGCGAGGGATTCGCCCGCATCGAGGGTGTTGCCCCAATCAGGAGGAGTGATTGCATAACGGCCACCACTGAGATTGGTGACCGTGGCATTCCAGAGACTGTCGATTTGTCCGCTGTAATCGAACTCGAGTTGCCAGTTGCTGAACGACGTCGACTCATCGTTGGTAAGGGTCAGCGCAGCGGTGTGCCCCGTGCTCCATTCATCTGTGACTGCGTAATCAATGTCCGGCGCGTCAGCCAGCGGATGGCTAGCGAGGAGCGAACGCATCTCGAGTGACTCGAGTTGAAGACTTGTATCGTTGCGGGCGTTTGTTCGGTTAGATTTTCCTCGGAGTATCGCCTGGAGTACACGGTGCCAAATTCTCATAGCTGTTTCCTCTTCTGTTCCTGTCTTGCCGTTCGGCTGTTCCAAACCGCTGGCCTGTCACAAGATCTTCACGAGCGCATCCATCCATCGCTGCCAAACCAGCGCAATTCACAATTTGTCCGTAATTGAAATGGTTTGTTTTCATCATTGCACCTCGTTTGCCTTAATCTATGACAAAGGTATTTAACACTGCCATAAAACTTGTAGCCACTATTTATAATGCGAACATTTCGCATTTCCGAAAACTTCGTCACATCGTCCAAAAAACGCTTTCAAGGCTTCTTTGGTTATGCTCTCCGCCGGGAGTGTGGCATGGAAATTCACTACTAGTGAGAGATACGGCGACACCATGAGGAAGGTTTCAGGAAATTATTTAGGCTGATTTCTGCTTAATAGCCTCTTTGTTTCCCTGGATATAAGCAGTTTTGACGTTTCCCCCGATTTGTCTCGGCGGCGGGTTGTTGGCGAAAACGGGAGCGATTTTCGGATGCTATAATAGTGCAGGTGAGAGGCCGTCAACGGCGTATCGGTGCAGCGGGCTGACTACGGGCTTTTCACCACCGGCTAGCGTGATCGCCCGTCTTTGTGACCCAACACACGCTCCCCGTACCGCACCAAGAAATTCCCCAAAAGGTTCGTTTGCATGTTGTACGTTTGTATCTTTAGAAGCATCATTCTTTCCTCTCTTATCGTTCTTGCGCTGAGTTGTTGTGGGCTGCTCTTGGCCGCAAACGAAACCGCATCTGCAACCGGTGATGCGGATCTCTGGATGCGCTATCCAGCGATTTCACCGGATGGGAAAACAATTGCTTTTAGCTATCGGGGTGACATCTGGTTGGTCGAACGCGAGGGTGGAACCGCACGTTTGCTCACCAGTCATGCAGGGCATGAACGTTCACCTGTTTGGTCGCCGGACGGAACGGAAATCGCCTACGCCGGCGATCGCCACGGGAATTACGATCTCTTTGTGGTTTCGGTCGACGGGGGACCCGCGCGAAGGATCACGCATCATTCGGCGCAGGACATTCCTTTTTCGTTTACACCCGATGGTGAACGACTTTTGTTTGCCAGTCGACGTCTTGATTCGGCTGACGCAGCCATCGGTACACTTCGCATGGGAGAGCTTTACTCGATTCCATCGACAGGAGGACGGCCACGTCAGGAGATGACAACGCAAGCCGAATACGCAAGCTACAATCCCGATCAAACGCAACTATTGTTTCACGACTATAAGGGAATAGAGGATCGATGGCGGAAGCACCATACCTCGAGCGTCACACGCGACGTGATGCTTCGCGATGCGAAGACCGGAAAACAGACTCGACTTACGCCCTTTGAAGGAGAGGACCGTAATCCTGTCTGGTCCGCTGATGGTAAATGGGTGTATTACCTCTCAGAAGAAGGGATCGACAACTTCAATGTCTGGGAGATGGATCCCAATGCTCCCGACAAGCGGCGACGTCTAACTGCACATGAAAAACATCCGGTGCGCTTTTTAAGTGCAGCAAATGACGGCACCCTGGCCTATGGCTATAACGGCGCTATTTGGATCAAGCCAAAGGGCGGTGAATCGCGGCAGGTCGAAATAGAGGCTCCGGCGGGAGACCGCAATAATGATATGCGGCGGGAGGTTCGCAGTAGTGGCGTTTCGAATTACGCGGTTTCACCAAACGAAAAAGAGGTCGCGATTATCGTTCGCGGGGAGGTCTTCGTGACCGATGTCGAGTTTGGAACGACCAAGCGGATCACCAATACCCCTCAGCAGGAACGTGTTGTGAGTTGGGGAGAGGATGGAAGAACGCTGTATTACGACAGTGAACG
>CAUZBD010000500.1:0-2601 GCA_963577795.1 Planctomycetota bacterium
GCTGAAATTTTGGTCGAACCGGGCGATAAACTTTCTTCACCGGTAAACATCCGAGCTAGACTACTAAGGATGATGAAAACAATCGTGACCATACTCGACAAACCGCAACCGGAACGCACAGCGAATTTGCTTGAAAATCTCCGTAACGAAATTCTTGCGGTGATGCCCGAAATCGAAAATATCGATCGCTGGCATGGCTCAACCAATGCCCGGGGTGCAGATGACATCGCGGCGGCGGTGTTGCGACAGATCGACGAAGAACTTCTCCGGGATCCGTAAATCCCGTTCAGGAATCACTCGTTGAGGAAAGTGTCAATACACCCACATCAAGGATGTGGTGTAGTCGGTGCCTTCCTCAATAGATTCAATCGGCATGCTGCTTTCATACCGGTTTTGCGCGCCGACCTTGAGTCGTAGGTCATGGTCTTGATCGAGAAAGATTTGCCAGTTTGCTTGCGCCTGGACCTCATACTGCCGAAAGTCACTCCACTGCGGTATGTAATCGACAGAGGTCAAGATTTTATGCGCCGTTGTTACCTGCTGATTGATTGAAACCCCATAAAGAGAATTGGGAGAGAGATCGACATCGTCCTGATCGATACCGATTTCACGCGAAACGGTTGTACCCGCTTTGAGCTTCACATGACTTGAGCGGTTTTTCAGCACGGAAAAGGCAAACCCCGTATTCGTTTCAAAGCGACCATCGAATTCTTTTGCTTGATCGTATTCGACTTTCCCGCCCAGATAGTGACTCCAACGCGTCGAATTGAAAGACCACTCGTGCATTCCATCGAGCAAGACCCGATTCGTTATATTCTCTTGGTCGTCTTGCCGCCGTTCGTACTTCATATCGATTTCAAGTTCTTTGCCTTCCCAACGGTAGCAGGCCAACGTACCGAGACGAAGCTGGTTGGCCACTTGCTCCTTGTCACCCTGATTGCGTTCAAATTCCATGTCGATTTTGAGCAACTGCCCCGGTGTCTTATAGCGGGCAATCATGCCAAGTCCTGCGCGATTGCTATCCTTGCTCGTCTCCTGCATTCCCATTTTGAAGTTAACGTTCCAATGGGTTTCGAGAATTTTTAATTCCGTCTTGAAAATTTCCTTATCTAACTCTCCGGCAATATCTTCTTGCCCTCCCTCATCGGCCGTGGTATCCGGATCGAGAATCAAAGGCACCAGATCACTTTTTTCCTTCGTTACTTTTGCAGCTTGCGAGGACTCTCCAAATAAAATCATCGCCGGAATGATTACACTTGCCTTGGGGGGAACATGACCGGAAGTATCAGGCACAAACGCAAGTGACTGGCAGAGCGACTCGTGCCAGTCGTTCGGTGTGGCAGGAACCGTAAGAATAATCGGGAATGATTGGTCGACCATCGGTTGGGCCGATTGGATTTCTTGCATGCCCGCAGGGAATGACTCCACCTCTTCCGGTTCAATCACCGTGAGAGAAACCCCAAGTGGCATCGGGACCCAGGTAGTGTCCAATTCTGTTTCCGCTAAATCATCGCCGGAAAGTACGGCGACAGGGAACATCAACGGCGGTTCGGCAACAATCTGCATCGGCGCAAAACCGAGGTAACCGGCGAGGCAAACGCAGGCGCACACGAACCGAGCAAAGCGACCGGAATAATCCATGCGAAAAAAAGAGGCCGGTGTCGAGAGGACATTGGAGAGGAACATCTGGAGGGCGAAAAAAAGTAGCAGAATGCACCATCGATCACAACACGCATTCTTCACCCTTCTGCCTCATCATCGGCTATTTCCACCGTACAAATTGCACTTTTCTTTGGACCTCCCTCTACAGGGGAGCATCGAAACGGTATCGCCGAGACCTGGCTCGGGAACAGCACGCGACGTGGAACCGGTTGAATCGATGTTCTAGACCTTTCCGTAGGTGGGGCGTGCCTCCTATAATCGTACGGGTGAAAGAGTTAAGCCCCGGGAGAATCCGAGCGTGGCAACGTCCAACGTGAGCAAGTCGAGCAAACTCCGTATCGGTGCGGTGCACTACCTTAACACCAAGCCCCTCATTCGAGGGCTCACCGAGTTTGCGCCGCAAGCAGATATCCGCATGGACCTGCCGAGTCGCTTAGCCGACACACTCGCTGCCCGTCGGGTGGATGTGGCGTTGATCCCTACGGTCGAACTCCTGAACCGAACGGATTATGCCATCGTTTCCGATGCCTGTATTGGCTGTCAGGGACCTGTGCTGAGTGTGAAACTCTTCAGCCGCACACCGGTCGAACAGATACGCACCCTCGCGCTTGATGAAGGTTCGCGGACCAGTATTGCGCTGGTGCAAATTTTGTTGGCTGAACAATATGGTGTGCGACCAATGCTCGAACCACTTCCGATCGGCGCATCGATCGCCGAGACCCGAACCGATGCGGTCCTGCTCATCGGCGATCGGGCAATTCATTCGCCTCCCGGAAAATTTCATGCCGTATGGGATCTCGGCGATCGTTGGGCACGCTGGACTGGACTTCCGTTCGTCTTTGCCGTCTGGGCGGCCTATCGAAATACTCCTCTTGGCGATATTGCCACAGCCCTTTCAGCCGCTCGTGACCGTGGACTGAAGGAACTCAACACGATCGC
>CAUZBD010000501.1:0-2587 GCA_963577795.1 Planctomycetota bacterium
CGCAGGAGTTGTAGTAGACCGCCTGATATCCATAACTGCCGTACGATCCATAACTACCGTAGCTGCCGCCGGATCCGTAGCTGCCATTCGAACCGTAACTGCCATTCGAACCGTAACTGCCGTGCCGCCGGTGCTTGCCCCACGCCTCAGCGTCCGACGTCAGAATCACAAGCCCTGCGATACCTAAGCAAAGCGTCACTGCCAATTTCCACTCTTTTGATGCCATCAAGCTATTCCCCTCTTAAACCCTTCGGGATGTGTAATAAATCGCCTAATTCCGAGGATAATCGCTCTGAATGGCAAAACAAGCGGTATAAGTAAAAAAAAACGGTCATTAAGTCTAGGTAATCTATGGAAAAACGTGAAATTTCGTTCATTCAGCCGCAATTGAGCCACCCAAGCGGTCGGTGCAGCAACCGGAACCCCTGCCCGCTTAGGCACTGATTCCCTGGGTGAGCAGCATGAACGCTGTCTCAAGATTCATTTCTTCTTCCTGGAAACGCTCAAGAGCAAAGCCGGCGTCGACCAGAATTTTTGCCAGCGGCGTATAGTCTTCCACGCCAGGATTCAAAAAAACGGTCATTCCTTGCTGATCGGTTTCTATGCGGTCGACGACCGCCTCGGATTCAATGCAGCGGCAGGCCGCGTCGCGGTCACCGCGCACGCTGATCTTCAGCACAGGTGCAGTACGAATTCGCTGCATGACCTCAGAGACCTTTTCGTTCACGATTAATTCTCCGCGTTCAATAATCCCGATTTTGTTACAGATATCGGCAAGTTCAGGCAAGATATGACTTGAGACCATAATCGTTTTTCCCATGTCTCTTAACCGTTTAATCAATTCGCGGATCTTGATTCTCGCGCGAGGATCGAGACCACTTGCCGGTTCATCCAGGAGGAGTACTTGCGGATCATGGACCAATACGCGGGCCAGACCGAGTCGCTGTGTTTGCCCGCGCGAAAGCGTGTTTGCCAAGCTGTCGCGTTTGAATGTGAGGTCAACCAGATCGAGGACGCGTTCACAAATGTCAAGTCGTTTTTCTGGGGGGATGCGATAGGTGGCCGCAAAGAATTCTAAATATTCAATCACTTTCATGTCGTCGTAGACACCAAAAAAATCTGGCATGTAACCGACAAGCCGACGTATTTCACGTGGTCGCTGGTAGATCGAGTGTCCACAGATGTAGGCTTCCCCGCTCGTTGGATCGAGTAGGGTTGCAAGCATCCGCATGGTCGTTGTTTTGCCGGCACCGTTGGGGCCGATAAAACCAAACACATCCCCCTCATCGAGTTCCAAGTTCAATGCTTTTACCGCGTGGAAATTACCATACTTTTTATTGAGCCCCACGGCGCGGATGACATGCTGATTCATGATTGGTCCTCACGTACAAACAAGTAGGGAGACACAGGCGGAGTTGCTTTAGGTGATGCCCGGGTTGTTTCCTGGCGGGAATCGAAGTGTTGGATGGGTAGTATAATGCGATAGACTGCCGCACGAAGGGACTTCGAATCCGATAGGATCTGTTTGCCATTGTTAATCTCGAACGAACTTTGATCCGCCACGCCCATCAGAATTGCTTCCCGGTTTTCAAGCAGATGGCTCATGTCGAGGACGTTCAAATAATCATTTTTCAGCACGATTGATGCTATTCCTCCGCTCGCCTGATAGAGCAGTATCCGCTCAAAAATCCGCTGTACTTCAAAGCGTTGTTTCTCGTTTTCCATTTCCAGCGGTCCGAGTCGTGTGAGATAATTTCGAATAGTCCGCACCGATCCACTGCGATCGATGGAATGCGGTTTGTTGGGCTCGAGTGTTCCAAGAGGATAGGCCCAACCGTTGTGGAGCAAGACACAATCGCGCAAAGGCTGTTTTAGTCGATTTGTAATTGAGCCCTCGACTAAGGCATCGTCGCCCGGATTTCTTTCCGTTAACGTTGAGTCTGCCGCCCGGAAGCCAAAACTCTTAAGCCGAATACTAAAGCACTTTGTCGACCAAATCGAAAGTGGGACGTGCTCGAGCGAAGCGAGTTGCGGTCCATAACGATAGCCCTGCTCAAATACGGGTGTAACGAGTGGAGACTCCATGCCCCCTAGCCCAGTTCCTGGAAGACCCATCCACGAAAAAAGCATTGCAGCGGTTTTATTTTCATCGTGCGTTTGATCCCCAGTTTTTGGTCGTTGCAGTCCGTCGACGCGTAGTCGACAGTTTGCAGAAAGATCGTAGCGTTCTGTTTGAGGACTAAAAAGGGAAAACCAGCAAGAACTGCGGACTTGGCCGGAAAGGGTATCAATATCGATCACTTCCGCTTGATTGATCAGTTGGCGATCTCCTTTGGTTGCGCGGGCGACACCGTAGATCCCGACACTGCAAAGGATGACCATCAGAGGGAAAGTGAACCACGTCAGCTCCATTTTTCCACGCAGTCGGCGAAGCAAGAAGTAGTCTCCAACTGTAATCAGTAGTAAGTAGAGAGCGCCGAATAAAAATAATAACTCAAAAGGAATAAACCAGACGCCCTGCCCTTCAAATTGATCGAGTGCGGCACGGAGCTGTCCGGCCAGGTCATCGTACCCGCTGTGTGCCAGT
>CAUZBD010000502.1:0-2582 GCA_963577795.1 Planctomycetota bacterium
TTGAATCCCCCTAAGGGCCTGGGATTTATTATTCGTACGGCTGGAGCAGGACGCACGAAGCGGGAGCTATCGCGCGATTTGGCCTATCTTCTGCGGCTCTGGAAAGTGATTGTACGCCGAGTGAAAAAATGTCGCGCACCGGTGGATATTTATGAAGAGAGTGACATGATCATCCGTACGATTCGAGATATTTTTAGCAGTGATGTAGACGTTATACACGTGGACGAAGAGCGGGCTTTTGAGCGGGCCAAAGAGTTTCTTCAAATGGTCATGCCTCGGCACGTCGGACGCTTACAGCTTTACCAGGGCAAAGAACCGCTTTTTAATAAATATAAACTGGAAGATGAGATTTCGATGATCCATCAGCGGGAGGTGCCGCTCAAAAAGGGTGGTTCGATCGTGATTGATCAAACCGAGGCGCTGGTGGCCATTGACGTCAACAGTGGAAACTTCCGCTCCAATGGATCAGCTGAGGACTCGGCGTTTCAAATCAACCAGTTGGCAGCGAAGGAAATCGCCCGCCAATTGAGATTGCGTGATTTAGGTGGTGTCGTCGTAAACGACTTTATTGATATGCGGCAAGAACAGCACCGCCGAGGTGTGGAACGTGTACTGCGGGAGGCGGTCAAGCGAGACCGAGCCCGTACAAAAATTCTTCGCACGAGCCCTTTTGGTCTGATTGAAATGACCCGCCAACGGATTCGGCCAGGTCTCAAACGGAGTATCTACCGCGACTGTCCCGATTGTGATGGATCAGGGGTTGTCAAAACACCTGAAAGTATGGCGATTGAGGCGGTCCGCATGCTGATCACTGCGGCGCACCATCCGGAGGCGGTGCGGATTGATATCCAGGTTGCCGAAGAGGTGGCCACCTATCTGAACAATCGCAAGAGAAGGGAAATCTCCCAATTGGAAATTGACGCTGAAATCTCCGTTCAAATACGTGGAAAAGAGGGCTTTGCACCCGAGCAAATAGAAATTGTGGGGCACAATAAAAGTGAGCAGGAGGTGCAGTTTGCCAGCCTTTAAGGCTGCCGATATTGCTCGATTTGGGCAGAATCGCCCGAAAGGGCCTTCCGGTGGGCTTCACGAAGTGGGGTAAAAGGCACTGAGGCTCTCGACGGTGTGGAAAATAGAGGGTAGGATGAAGGATTCCCCGTTTGGTGGGACGTTGTACTTTTTGCGCGAGGAAGAGGGAGTCTTTTGATGTATGCCATCATTGCCGACAGTGGAAAACAATTCAAAGTGCAAGAAGGTCAGCAGGTCGCGGTTGATTATCGAGACACCCATGCAGGGGATCGCGTAACCTTCGAACAGGTTCTCTGTGTCAGCAGCGAAAAAGGTATCCAGGTTGGAACCCCCACACTCGCTGGAGCGACCGTAGAGGCGGAAGTTCTGGGCGTGGTACAGGGTCCGAAACTGGTGGTTCAGAAATTCCGTCGTCGTAAAAATTCCCGTAGAAAAACAGGGCATCGACAACTCTACACGGAAATCCGGATCGAGAAAATTTCGGTCTAATAATCTTCTTTAGGCTGGCTGCAACGCGGTGGCTTTGACTTTCGATCTGAGGGTTCCTGTCACCGCCGTATCGTCGCAACCACGGATAATTGGTTCTTCTGGGAATGCCCGGCTTTCTTGCCGTTAAAGCGCCTTAATGGAAGCCTGCGGGGAAAGTGAGGGCGGTTTGGTGGAGACGGACCTGGCGAAAATATGGGGCCGTTTTGAATGCATAGAAGTTGCCGTTCACAAAACCGCATAAGCGCCAGAAACACTACAGTAGATCTTAAAATTTTATAAACTTTTCCTTCATAACTTTTTCCCTTGTTAAAGCGAACAAATAATGCCAAATGGTAAAAAACCTCGGCAAAAACCTGCGATTGCAGGCACACATTCCAGCGGTTATGCTGGCGGGGCTTGCGAAGGGTTAATTTTGTAACTTCTTGTATTAAAACAACTTACAGAATTTTACAAATAACGATTGACGGACCATAAAAAGGCTCTACAATCACGCCCTCACAACACGATGTTGTAGTTCAAAGGGTATCAACTACAATATATGGGTGGTTGTTTAACTCTTTCGGGGGGCATGAAGGCCTTAAATCCGAAAGAACGATTGCCAGCGGCGGCAGCGATGCTCCGTAAAAGCGATGTAAGTGTATATTTGTATAGTCAATTTGGTATGGATGCCCGCTCCTCTAGCCCGAAAGGATTCGCGCGATGGCTACTGTCGACGTGGACGTTTCCGCCAAAGATCTGATGGAACCAAAAAACAAGGAAACGATTGAGGGACTTCATTTCGAACCCCACTTCTGTCCCGTCGATATGGTCGATCCTTTCGACAGTGTCTCGTGGGAAAAGCGGGGCGCTGAGATCAAGGGGGAAAACGGGGAATTGCTCTTCGAGCAAAAGGACTGTGAAATCCCCGCCGATTGGAGCCAGCTTGCCACCAATATTGTGGTGAGTAAATATTTTTATGGCGAAGTCGGCACGCCCGAGCGTGAAAATAGCGTGCGGCAGTTGATTCATCGAGTCAGCCGGACCATTGCCGACTGGGGCCAGGAAGACGGGTACTTCGCTTCACC
>CAUZBD010000503.1:0-2579 GCA_963577795.1 Planctomycetota bacterium
CGTTCATCATCAGTGGCCCTTGGATTGTGAGCACAACATCGCTTCGCCAAAAAATTGTCCCGTGGGTGGCACCGGACTTTAAAGGCGAATGTTCGATCGGCACCGCTTCATTCGGTTGGTTTTCGCCGATACAGCTTGAGGATGTCAACCTGGAAGACTCGGAGGGCAAACCGCTTCTAACAGGCGCGACAGTCCATCTCGACCGGACGCTTTTTGAACTCCTCGCCGAAGGCATGGGCGGGGCGACACTCACGATTTCTGATCCCCAGATTCATTTGGTTGCCGATGAGAGTGCGACAAACTGGGAACGGGCACTCGAAACGCTTTTAGCACAACCAGCGTCAGAAGGCCCTGCCCCTGCGATCACTGTAAAACTTGAAAATGGGATTGTCGATATTTCGAGCCCCGATCAAAGAGTCGGTAAAATAACCGACTGGAATCTTTTGGCACGTTACAGTCCGGAGGAGACTCTCCCGCTTACAGTAGAAACATCTGCAGCCATCACGGCAGCGCAATTTGCGGATACGACCGGCCAGCTTTCGGCCGTATTTCGGTTTGCCCCCTCCACGGACGAAACAGAACTACCGATAGGCGAACTCGCATGGGAAACATCTGGCGTACAAATCGAGGCCATCGGGCCGGTGCTGGCGCGCTTTTTACCAGAAACAACCGTTGCAGGTCATATCACTTCGATTGCCACACTCGACTGGCAGCAAGACGCTGTCCGTATCGAAGCCAAGTTGCTCAGTCGCGATTGCACATTCCATTCACCCTCTGTTTTCTCAGGCGAAACACTCTCGATGCAGCGTGGCAACCTTGAACTGCGAGCCACCAGCGAGGGAGATAAATTGAAGGTTGAAAAGTTACGTTTCGATTCGGACTTTGCCGAATTTGAACTGACTGCTCTTTGCCGCAACATGCTCCAATCGGATACGAGCCATGCGGAAAATTTGCCCGTTTTGTTTGAGAAGGTGGAGGCCCAAGGAAAGTTGGATTTGCCGCGTATCGCTTCTCAACTTCCATCCGTGCTGAGGCTCCGCGAACATGCGAAAATCGAATCCGGTCAGCTGCAATTCTCAGTTCAATTGGCTTCTTCGGAGAAGGGACGGGAGTGGAAGGCGGACGTGACAGCCTCCGAACTGGCTGCAACCGCCGATGGCCGTATGCTTCGCTGGGAGCAACCGATAGCGGTAAAACTACAAATGCAACAGTCCCCGTCTGGTGATTGGAAGGGGGATGTTGCCTGTGTGAGCGACTATCTTGAGGTCAAAGCCAACGGTTCTCCTGAAGCAGGAACCGTTGCGGTGACTGTAGACTTAACGCAACTCGCAGAGGACCTCGAGCCACTTGTTGATCTCGGTGGTCTGGAGATGGCTGGTCGGATGCAAGCGAGCATAGATTTCGCACGGACAGGTTCCACACAAATCGACATCAACGGCCAGGGTATTGTCGAAGGCTTCCATCTTTCTTTACCGGAAGGGCCGCGTTTTGAAGATCAGCGGATGACCATCCGGTTGCAGGCTCAGGCTGCTTTATCGAAGAATAAGGTAGTCGCAGTGCATCAAGCAAATTTTCGTATCGACTCCACGGGGGACCATGCGGTTGTACGGTTGACTGACCCGGTAACGACGCCGCAACTGCTTGCCGGCCTGCCACTCGAAATTCAAGCAAGTGGCCAACTGGCATCCTGGCTTAAGCGGATATCGGTCGGGAAAATGTTTTTTACCGATTTACCAAAGGGGTACTTTGATGCAAAGTTGCGTGGGCGGTTTGCTGCAACCGATATTCAATTGGAGCAGGCGCATATCGAAATCAAGAATTTAAAGCTCCCACTTCAGACGGGGCAAATCGAGCAACCGAGTCTCATCCTTACCGGCAGTGGGAGATGGGATCGAGTCAACAATCAGATCGCAGACGTCGCTCTCGCACTCCGCGCACCCGCATTCGCCGTTTGGACCGAAAAGTTGAACGTTCAAATTCCGGTGATCGAAGCACAGCAGACCAAGGGACAAAAATTCCCAGTGGCGACCGGGACAGTCTTTTTCCGCGGTGACCTTGCCTCACTGCAGCCCTGGATTGTTTCAAACCAGAAAGACAGCGATTTTTCTGTTAGCGGAAAAGCAGAAGGCAAGTTTGCGTTGGAAAGCAACGATCGGATGATTGCTTTGGAGCCCGAGTTGGCGATCCGAAATTTTTCTATTCAGCCCGCAGTGCGTAAGGATGCTTTGGTCGCCACTCGTGGAAGTCAGTCACAAATAAAGCCGACGCGCCTCAACCCCATTTGGCAAGATGAACAACTCACTCTGAGCGGCCGCCTGGTGTATGATCATGCGGAAGATCGTCTGCAGATTGAACGGCTGACAACCGGTGCGCGTGGCCTCGCAGTCCAGGACTTGGCGGGAACCATCGAAGGGGTTTCCCAGCGACCCGTTGTAAACCTTGAGGGACAGTTACTCTATGATCTCGCCCAGGTGACTCGGCTGCTGAATACGCACACCGATGATCAGTTAGTGATGGTCGGCAAGGGAACCCGGCCTATTTTTTATCGCGGACCGCTCGCGATCGATCCTGCAGCCATC
>CAUZBD010000504.1:0-2578 GCA_963577795.1 Planctomycetota bacterium
TGTCCATCTGCGAACCGGTATAGATGACCAGCGCCAGGGAAAACTGCTGACAAAGCTGCGCGGTGCCAAAGACCATCAGACCGATGAGAAAACTACGCAGCCCGAAGGCCATCAGCGAAAAACAGACGATCGTCGAGACGGCGGTGAGCAGTTCAAAGTGTTCGGCGCTGGCCGCATCGATCGCTACGCTTTCCATCGTGGGGCCGGCGATGTGCAGATCCTCTCGCTCAATCCCTCCCACCGTTTCGGCTGTGGCAAATACTTGCTCGACTGCTGCGTGGCGATCGGCTGCACCCCGCTTGTTGATAATGCCAATCAGGCAGGTGGTTTCCCCGTCCGGGCCGATCAGCCAGCCCTCCAAGCGGCGCAAGACCGTTTTTTCTTTCAGTTTCAGCGGTTCGCTTCGTAGGCTCGCGAGCACCTCCGGCCCACTTAAGACTTGATCGAAGTAAGTGGGCCCAGATTGTGGCTCGCGGAGCGAACCGGCCACGCGGGCAACGCGCGGGTCGGAGAGCGTGCAGCCCTCCCAGCTGACCATCAGCAACTCGTCGCTGCCAAACTTTTCGGCAAACCACTTAAGTTGCTTGGTCTCTTCAAACCCCTCCGGCAGCCAATCGGCCACCTTGTTGGAGTTGCTCTCCATCGCGGCCTTGGCCCCGAGCACAATGATCGGGCCGAGAAAGAGAAACATCAGGAAGATGCCGAAGCGATACTTCGAATAAAGCGCATCCATGCTGATTGTTTCTCCTCGATTACCACCGGTGGCAATCACTCTCTGCGGAGCATTGAAAATAGGACTCTCGTTTAACGGAAGTAGTAATTCAAGTTGGCCATCAGCGCCCAGCTGAACGTGCGCCCGGAATTCCGCTTCAAAGGCCTAAGGCATGAACCTGGGCACGGTCAGTGGATCCCGGAAGGGCGCGTGTTATTTCATCACGACTCACATAACCCATCGACGAGGCACCACCGGCACGACCAAGTATTTGCGGACATCAAATACAAGCGGGAAAACAGAAGTATCCGGAATAACTGGTAGAGTTTGACAATTACGCTAATCGGCGGGATTTAGCGGTTGTCTTAGCGATGGATTTCGCGATACCAGGCGACGAATTCGGCCACACCGTCAGCAAGCGGAAACTTCGGCGCATAGCCGAGCAGCCGCTGGGCCTTACTCAGGTCAGCATGGGTGACGGGCATCTCACCGGCCACCGCGTCGAGATGTTCAATATTTGCCTTCACGCCCAGAGCATCCTCCAGAATCTCGATCAACTTGCGGATCTCGACCGGATGGTTGTGCCCCAGATTAATACACTGCCCGATCGCCTCAGGGCAATTTCGGGTTGCGAGGACTCCATCGCAGAAATCGGTGATGAAGGTAAAGTCGCGACGGATCGAACCATCGCCAAAGAGGGGGAGCGGTTTTCCGTCAAGAATCGCCTTGGTGAAAATGGTCATTGCCAGATCGGGCCGCAACCGCGGCCCGTAGATACTAAAGGGTCGCAAGCAGACCACCGGCACCTCGTGCAGGGCATGATAGGTGAGCCCCATCAGTTCGGCCGCCCGTTTGCTTGCTCCATAGGGAGAGAGCGGTACACCGATCGAGGCATCTTCCTTAAAAGGCGCTTCCGCGCCGCCGCCATACACGGTGCTGCTGCTGGCCATCACAAACCGCTCGACCGGTTTGTTGCGGGCCGCCTCCAACAGACACAGCGTGCCTTCAATGTTTGCTTTTTGATAGAGGTGCGGTCGCTCAATACTGGGCCGCACCCCTGCATAGGCACCAAAATGAAAGACTTCCGTGATGTCGCAATCCGCAAACAGCCGGTGCATCGCCTCCTGATTGCAAAAGGTCTCCTCGACCATCGTAACCTGCGGATTGTTTTCAAACGCGGTCACGTTTTTTCGCTTGATCGCCGGATCGTAGTAGTCGTTGTAGTTGTCGAGACAGACGATTTTTTCGGACGATTCACGGAGAAACCGCTCGACCAGATGACTGCCAATAAAACCCGCTCCACCGGTGATCAGAATCGACATGCCGTAAACGCCCATAAGTGCCCGAAACAGGAGACTCAACTTCTACAATAACCCGGCCCGCTCAACAAGTCGAACAGGGCCAGAAACGGACCACAGCCAATCGGAGCAAAACCCATCCGGCCTTGATCGCCTCGGCTGTATTCAATTTGGAACCACCCCGGTCACGATTGACAAAGCGAGAAGGAACCTCGTCGAAGGACGCATCCTGTCGCTGCAAACGAAAGAGGATTTCTTCTTCAAACGCGTAGCCGCGGGCAAAGAAATCTCCGTTGAGAAGCGGCTTTAAGGCTGCCGTACGGTAGCAACGAAACCCCGTGCTACAGTCGCGGACACGGAGTCCCAATAACCAGCGGGCCACCAAATTCACCAAGCGGCTCATCAACCTTCGCCTCAGGGACCAGCCCTCGACGCCACCTCCCTTGGTGTAGCGCGAAGCGATTGCCACATCAACCGGCGATTGCACAGGCCCGGAATCCATTGCGGCGACAAGCCGTGGTAACTCGGCTGGAGCGTGACTGAAATCCGCATCCATGGTCACCACCAA
>CAUZBD010000505.1:0-2578 GCA_963577795.1 Planctomycetota bacterium
TTGATCGTGCCTTTATCTCCAAAAATTGCGATCGAACCCTCCATATTTTTAGCGTAACTGTTGATCGTAAAATGTACTGTTCCGAGAGTTCCATTTGCGAATTCAAGCGCAACGACGCCACAGTCTTCAAATTCGATAATATTTTGATGATTGTGATTTGCAACAAAAGCGCGGGCGGACGTGACATCGCCGATTAACCAATAAAGTAGATCGATAAAGTGGCTGAACTGAGTAAAGAGACAACCACCATCGAGGTCACGTGTGCCTTTCCAGGAATTTCGATAATAATTTTCATTTCGGTTCCAGAAACAATTCAGCTGAACGCTCGAGATATTTCCAAGATTTCCTTCGTCAATCAGTTGTTTCACTGCCGCGACGGGAGGATTAAAGCGATTTTGTTTAACGACAAAAAGTCGACGGCTGGCACGCTCGGCTTCGTGGAGCATCGCACCGCAGTCGCTGGCCGATAGCGCCATTGGTTTTTCACACAGTACGTGGCAGTTGGCGCGAAGCGACTTGATTGTATGTTCTGCATGCAGTCCATTCGGGCTGCAAACAGAGACAACATCAATCTCTGACTCCTGAAGCATCTGTTGTAAATCAACAAATGGGTCAGCATCATAAGTGTCAGCCAGGGTCTGGGCTTTGTTCTCGTCGATGTCGCACGTTGCAGCGAGGTTTCCGAACCGATTAATGTGTTCAGCATGCCGCTGTGCGATGCGTCCACAACCGACGATGGCAAACGTTAAACGTTTTTCTGATGCTGACATATTCAGGCAACCTTTTTGTAGAGTTGCTCCATTAAGAGGTCTTGGCTTGGATAACTTATGAGCACCGCGCGATGGACACCATGAAACACAAACATGCTGCCTGCCGATACAGCGGACGCATTTCCTTCAGAAACGGCCGCAAAAAAATCTGCTATCGATTGTGCACCACCCGCAGCAATTATTGGAACTGAAACGGAATTGGTGACTTGTCGGATCAAATTGATGTCATACCCTTTTTGGGTTCCGTCGCGCTCAATCGAGTTGAGGTAAATTTCACCAACTCCAAGTTCAACCGCCATCCGGGCCGCTTCTATAACGTCGAGCCTCGTACATTTTCTTCCACACGAGGTATAGGTCTTGTGTTTTCCTAGCCACGTACGTTTTGTATCTAGAGAAGCGACGATGCTTTGAGACCCAAAAGTATTGGCCGCACGCCGAACCATCTCGGGATTCGATCTTAGAGATGAATTAATGACGACTTTCTCGACACCGGCAGAGAACAGCGATCGAACTTGATCGAGGTTTGATATGCCTCCACCGTAGGCGACTGGCATAAAACATTCGGAGGCAATTCTTTCCACCATTTGTATATCAGGGGGACGTTTTTCGCGCGAGGCATCGATATCTAAAAGGATTAATTCGTCGGCTTCTTTTTCGTTGAAAATTTTGACTGCGTTAATCGGATCACCAACATACACGGAGTTACGGAATTGGCGTGTTTTAACCACGCCACCGTTTTTTAACAAAAGAGTAGGGATAACTCGGATGCGTTTCATCGTTGAATCAAGTTAATTGAGGGCCGCATAATTAGCCAAAAGTTGTTTGCCGAATCGATGGCTTTTCTCGGGATGAAATTGCACACCATAAATGTTTTCTTTTTCCACTCCAGATGGAAAGGAATAGCCGTAGCTTGCACTGAACAAAACGTCTGACGGAGAGTGGCAGCGAAGATGATAGGAGTGGACGAAATAGAATCGTGAATCGGTAGGAAGATCTTCTGCTAGACGACTTGGCTGGTTAAGTTCCACATCACGCCATCCCATGTGTGGAACGCGCTCATTTACGGTGAGCGCTGCTTTGTCAAATTGCACTGTTTCTGCATCAATCCAACCAAGTCCTGTGAGGGTTCCCTCGTCGCTGCGTTTTGTGAATAACTGGACACCAAGGCAGATGCCTAAGATGGGGGTTTTTTCGACTAAGACTTTTTGATTCAGTACATCAATTAGGTTTAATGCACGGAGACTGTGCATCCCATGATCAAAAGCCCCAACGCCTGGGAGAATCAGTTTTTGGGCCCGACTGATTTTTTCAGGATCGCTTGAGATTTCACACTCTGCGTTTAAGGAACGCAACATATTGCGTATCGACGCCAGATTTCCAGCACCATAGTCAATGATCGTGATCATGCCGAGCTTCCCTGCTCAAAGCTACCTTGACAAGCAATAGCACTCCCCGCTTTCTCCGATGGAAAGCGTGGATGCAGAGGGAGGATATCGGTACCTTGAACTTCGGTAAACACCGATTTCAGAAACGGTCGAATAGAGTATTCGCTTGCCCCGTGCTATCAATACTGGCAGTCGTACTGGGCAAGCAAAAACGCTGAAAGATGGGCTGACGCCATAGCGCTTCCTGCTGACTCCCAAGGGGTGGCTATTGTTGGGGCTAGCAAGCAACAAAGTTGACTGCTGGCAGGCATACCTTAGAGCCCGATTGGATATCTTAGGCGGCGAGTTTTTTCGTCACCGCATGTAGCGGTCGTCGAAAGCACTTCAGGAAAGGATACTGCTCAAAAAATCCAAGTTCCGTTG
>CAUZBD010000506.1:0-2575 GCA_963577795.1 Planctomycetota bacterium
AAGTATTTTTTCCTGATGCCTCAAGCGGCTTCACGGTAACTTCTGCCTGGAGTACATAAGGTTGTCCGATCGGCAGAGTGAGCGAGGGACTTTCGAGCACCAATGATGCTGTTCCCCCGGGAACATCTTTTTTTCTTCGCGCCCACAGGTGAATCGCATCGTCTTCTCCGTTGGAAGGACCGATCACCTCAAATCCAGCATCCGGTCCCGTTTCGGCTGCAGTCACAAGTTTCCATCCACTGGCGGCGGCGGTTTTCTGGTCGTTGAGACTCCCCCCCAGTAGGTTGCGACCGAGGCTTGCATTGGCAGTAAATTTTATCCAGGCGATCGCTTCAGGAAGCGTATCAAAACGGGCGAGAGGGGCACGCCGAGTCGGTGGACCGAGGGCTGTCGTAGCTATTTGCCAGAGTTTCCAATGGGCTGAGCATAATTTTTGATAGGCCTTGAGGTCTTCTTCGAGTTGTTGGTGGTGGTGCCGATTTGAAAGTGCGGGGCTATTCTCCAAACGACTGACGGGAGCAATGTCTAGCAGGGGATCCTTTCCCTTTTCCGTAAGTCGTAGTGCCTGAAGTTGTTGGTGGGTAGTGCGATAAAGCCGTGTCTCTTCTTCCAGCAGCCAGTGAAAAAGCGATTGAGCCTCGCCCTTGATACCTGCTATCTGCTGCGCAGTCTGACGAATTGTCGGTGCATGCGTGGTCATTAGGAGAACCGACTGTTGATCGATCCTGCGCAACTCAACTTGAATACCACCAGCAACCCGTTGTCGGTAAACCGGTCGCAAATCATACGGACTCATGAGAAAGGTTCGTGACGTTGCAGATGTATTGGGCACGATCAATCGATGCGATTCAGCAATGGGCCGGGTAATGTATGTACCGTGGATTTTTGGGCATGCGGGGATCACGAGAGAAACACGATTTTTTTTCAGCAGTGTTGCCTGGATATCAGGATGACTGCTCTGGATCGTTTGCGAAGTGATCCTGCCGGAGAGAAAGGGGGCGAGTAAGTCGAGTTCAATTAAAATGAGTTGAAGAGCTTTGCGCCGTCTCCGGCTTGCCGCATGCGGATCGTTCAGAGGAGTCCGCGAGGCGAAAAGAAAATGCTGTTTACCTTCTGCTATTTTACGGAGCACTTGCCCCCGGATTTCCTGATAGGCCAGATCGACGCGGGATGGGAGTACATCATCAAAAGCCTCCTCCAGCGGCAGTGGGCATTCTGAGGTGGGGGTGATTTGCGTAAAAATTTTCTCCATGGCAGAATGTAAAACAGAGGAAGTGAGATGGGGAGGAGCGATTGGTGGGCTGCGTTCCACCGTTTCGTTTGAGAGGGCTTCTGGAAGGTCGTTGTTGCTCACCGGTTCATACCAGAGCAACGGACCTTTTCCTGGTCCTTCAGCGGAGGGTTGCGACGCTTGCTTTGCTGATGAAGCTGCAGGACCCAGCAGCCAAAGCCTGTACTTCCCTGCTTCAAGGCGCTGCTGATCGGTTGGAGGTTTTCTGAGCAGCACGGCATTGAATCCCAGATCTTGGAGAAAGGCAAAGGGTTCTCCCTGATATTCAATCGTTCGCGGTACGGCTGGCGCGCTGCTGCGACCGGTCCGCATTTTGTTTGGATATGCGGGTAAACTGGATGACTCGTAAGAGGCAACTGCCCGTTTCTCTGCTTCTGCCTGCCGTGTGATGAGACCCTGACTTGTCAAATCGTCGATGAAGGCCGTTGTTTCACCACGTCCACCATGCAGATTGATCAAAATACGATCGATATAAGCCTCGCGGGCATCGACCTTACCCTGTTGTCCGCTTTGCGCAACCCGGGCTTGCTGACGCACCTTGTGCACGATTTCATCAAGAAAAACCTGCTGCCAGCGTCCGACGTCTTGATAGGAATTCCCATAAATTTTCAGTGTCAAAGCGCGACCTGTTTTTGGATCGATCGATCGAGGTAGCACGACGCGGGCCGCAAGTTGTAGTCCGGGACGGTCGGCTCGGATCCAGACAGAGAACGAGAGTTCGTCGATGACGGATGCCATTTCAATGGCTGTTCCCGCATACGCAAACGAACCTCCCGGAGAAAAGAGGTGAAACTTTTCTGCCCACGAACCACTGTGCACGGGGCGACGTACTCGAGAGTGGTTGAGGACTTGTACGGCGGAATCGGTTTCCTCAATTTTCCAACTCGTTGTGGGCCCTTCAAAGGAGTTAACGGAGGTCGGGTAGGCTTGCACTTTTGAGTCGCTGGTTGTCCCCAGCAGGGCCAAAAAAAATGTGACCCAAAATGGACGACTCCATTCGGCGCCCCCCATCGGAGGTGTCAACTTGGCCGATCGGTCTGTTTTGTTGTAAAATAGCGACATGCGCGTTTATGGAAACGATAGCGATGTGGCAAGAAAACCACATTTCAGTCTCGGCCAGCAAAGGATATCTAAAGTGCGCTTGTAACAGGATTTGCGACAATCGACCACCCCAAATTGGACGTTTGGAGGGTATCCGCTATCGGTCGACAAAAAATGACAAAATGCTTGCCAAGACTAGCCTTACGGCATTAGGATGGAGGAAACGCCAGATGGACTGGCACG
>CAUZBD010000507.1:0-2571 GCA_963577795.1 Planctomycetota bacterium
AAACTACAACAACTTAAGGCCCACAGTGTAGCAAGGAGTCGGGGAGGTGCAAACCCACCTTGGGCTTTGCGGGGCGGCTTGTTCCGGCTGCTTTTGGAAGATTTTAACGGTTTTCCGGATGCTGGCACTCGATCTGCAGGCCGCTCGGGCTGACGGTGGCCTCAACGGCCCCGCAGGAACCGGTATGGAGCAGGATTTGACCCGGACCGGTATACGCTTTTTGCACCGTGGGTCCCGGTGCGCGCAGCCCACTGCTGATGACTGTCCAGGATGGCCTGCACCAGCGGGCGACGTCGTGTGGCCGACTGTTGCGACTGCCATGGTGCGGCGCGAGGATCAAGTCACACGCGATGCCCGGGTTTGCGAGTACTGCGTCCAGTCCCGCTGACTCGAGATCACCAGTGAGCAAAATCCGCTTGTTATGGCACTCGACGAGCAAAACGAGGCTATTGGCGTTATCCACACTACCGTGGCTGGTCGACTCAATGCCGATCCGCGTGGGATGCAGTACCCGAAAATGCAGATTGAATGCATCAAGGGTTTGACCACCAGAAAGTGGACGTATCGACACCCCCTTTTTTTTGATCGCTGCTAAAAGTGTGCGAGTTGCCTCATCGCGTTTGCGCAGCATAGGAGGGGTAAGGTAGATTACACCAACGCTGAAACGCTCAAGAAGTTCGGGGATCGCATTGAAGTGGTCGGCATCGGCGTGCGAAATAATCACAGCATCCAAATGCGTTCTTCCACACGACCAGAGTGTTGTCGAAATGGCACGCACTGCCGCTGAGGGCGATCCCATCCGGCCGGCATCGTAGAGAATGGCCGAATCATCTGGTAGTTCCAAAAGAACGGAGAGTCCCTGACCGACATCGATAAATGTGCAGCGAAGTGCGTCTCTGTGTCGGGGGTGCGACTCGCTAAAGATGCCGACGAGGATCCAGAGTGCCAGAAGTGCGCACGACCGTGACGGCCGCGGTCTCCATCTGGGAAAGAGTGCCCAAAGAGCGAACCCCAGGTAGAAAACAACGGTCCACCAGAGCGTGGGTCCCGCCATATAGGCATATCCGCCCGGCATGCGACTCGCGGCAGTGACGGCCCACTCCAACAGACCGAGATTAACATCGCAAAGTTTCGCGAACAGCGTGGCGAGAGGAGGGAAGAGCCAACCGGTGAGCAGGATTCCAAGCCCCGAAGCGAGCGCGAGTGCGAGCGGTAGGTAAAGGAGCGGGGTGAGCAATACGCCCACGGGTGTAAAAAGGTGGAAGTGCAGCATGACGAGCGGCAGCGCCATAAGAAAGATAGCCAGACCGGCGAGGGTGAGTTGCCAAAACCATTGCCAGACGTGCCACAAGCAGCGGATAGGCCAGGGGCGTGCCTGAGCGATGTGCTGCCGGAGTGGATCGCGCTGTCGCTGCCGGATTTTTTGATAGACCGGTTCTAAAAAGATCAGCGTGGCTACCGCTAGAAACGAGAGTTGGGAACCAACGCGAAAGAGATTGCTCGGATTCCAGGCCAAGACGATCAGTGCGGCCAGACAGAGTGCGTTGAGCGGATTGGTCTGTCGGGCCAGGTGCAGCGCACTGCAGAATACCACGACGAGTACCGCAGCCCGCATGACCGGTGGTCGCGCATCGGTCAGCAGGGCATAAAAAACCGTAAGGAGTGCGATTCCAAGCAGGAGCCATCCGCGAGGGAGGGCAGCAAAGCGAAGCAGGATAAAAAGGAATCCTACGAGAATTCCAATATGCAGACCGCTGATTGCCAGCAGGTGGATCGTTCCGGTCTTGATGAAGGCCTCGGTACGGTTGTGTTCGAGTTGATCGCGTTCTCCGAGCAGGACAGCGGCAGCCAAACCGGCCCGCTGGTGGTCGAGGTAACCCCAGAGGAGTCTACTGCCACTGGTTCTTAGCTTGGCAAACCAGTTTGCGGGGTTCCAGTTGGTGACGGTGCCGGTGATGCGAAGACACTCCGGATGACTTGTGCGCAAAACGCAGTGTTGCCGCTGCATCCGCCGGTAGGCAGCAAAGTCAAACTCGCCCCGGTTGTTGGCAGGCGGCGGGCGGAGGATGCGTCCGAACACTTCAAACTGCGTGCCTGGGGCAACATCAGGGAGGCGGCCATCGACGAGCAACATGGCCTTGCCGGAGGCATGTTTCCATTGCCGGTGGTCTCGAATCGCCAGGACGCGGACTTCGACGCGACTCCGGTTTCCGGTCGGCATGGTCCAGAGCGGATTGTTTTTAGGGCGCGGCAGGTATTTGATCGGACCCACAGTTTCCACCTCGACGGCGACGCGTTTTGGAAATGCTCCAGCGTAGCGGCCGATATCGGTGGCATTAAAGAGATACCAATGAAGGTGATGCCAACTGCCGCCCACCGCGGTCGTGGCCAACAGCAAGAGCAGGGCGGCTGTGGAGGTGGTAATGGATTTGCGGGAGAACCACCAAACCAGCAAAAAACATAAACCGGCTAGGCACCAGACGCCCATCGGAATCGCCACATAGCGATCCATCGCAATACCACTTGCAAGCGCGACGAGGATCGCCAACAACGGCCGACGATTTGTCTGTT
>CAUZBD010000508.1:0-2567 GCA_963577795.1 Planctomycetota bacterium
CCACTCTTTCGAAAAGTATGCTTGGAATAACAGTGTACCGAAACGTTCTCCCCGGGATGCAGGAAGGCTCGCATGGTGTGGGACTTCAGTACCCGGTTGCCTAGCGAAATGACGCCAAGCAGGCGCTGCGGCTGAGGACGATCATCCGCATAGTAATACTTACCGGCAAAGACCTCTATACTGACGTCCTCCTTGAAGTCGCCCAACTTCATCGCATCAAAAGTCAATTCATACCATCCCTTTACGGGCGGATCGAAGTTGTCGTAAAAGAATGAATAACTGTTGCCGTTGTTTGCCCGTGTCCAGGAGAAGAGAATGCCTTCCTTGTATTTCCGGGTGTAGATATTGTAGGTCTGGTGACTATCCTTGATCTTGTTGGTCACCCAGATCCGCCCTTGAGGGAAACCCTTTTCAGGCAAAGCAAATTCGAGCATTTCATCGACCACCGTGAAGTAGGAAACGAGCATCTCCTTGGTTAACAGGATCCTTCGGTCCGAATCGAAGTCATACGTGCCACGGTCTTCGGGAATTTTCCCAGTCAAATCCAGCTTCACTCCCAGTAGATCGTTCACCGATTGAACGAACTCGTGACGACTAATCCGCCGGTAGGAATTGGGAGCGCTTTCAGCCTGACGCTGGGCCAACCAACTCAGCATGAGGCGCTTCTCTTCGCCTCTTGGCTGCTTCTTGTTCTTGGGCGGCATTTTCGCCGTAATCAAATGCTCGAACATGAGAGAACCATCGAAATCAACTTTTTCCAGGAGGTTGGCTAAATTAAGGCCACCCTTCTTTGCCTCTCCATCATGACAATCAAAACAATAATTCTCGAAGTGCTGAAAGGCTTTCTCACCAAGCTTTGATCTAGAAGGATTTGCTTTGGCGAAAAACGGGGCAGAAACCATCAAGGTCAAGGTGCATATGGTAAGGAATCTCTTCATCATCAATCACTTGGTTTTTCCGAGTAGCTCCACCATCGCCCGGCCCATGGCTTTCCCAACGTTCATGCTATTTGCTCTAAAGGTAAAGGGGTTAATCAAGTGCCATTCGGGATAACCCATCCTTACTCTCTCAGAATCGATATTCGACAAGGGAAGGATTATTTATAATAGCCAACCTTGTGCGGTTTGACACCAAGCTTCTCGTAATTGAATCCGGCCTTTAGCGGCTTGTAGTCGCCAATGATGGCAACGGAGCTATCCGGCTTGATTTCTTTTTCCATACCCAGCCCCCAGTAGACTGCGTTTACCGTCATTCTCCTTACCCCTTCATTTTCAAAGTCTACGGCCGACCCCATTGTAAAATGAAAAATCTTTGACTCTAGACCTTTATTCCCTGTCCACGTTTTTGTCCAAGCGACAGGTAAAGGTTCTTTTCCGGTGTTAGGCGGGGCATCTTTTTTGAGGTTGATCAGCGGCTGCCCCAAAACCAGAGACGTGCAATCCTTAGGGAAAGGATTCTTGTCGTTGTGACATCGGTAAACATCGGACGTTCCCCAAATATCTTCCACGCCGATAAGAATAGGATGCTTCTTGTTATCAGAAACAACGACGCCACGCGTTGCTTCACGATGCCAACCGCCGTGATGCCCCATGAAAGTGCCTCCCAACATTTCGCGAAGTGAAATATTTTTGCCACCTTTTTTGTATTGCAACCCTCCCCAGAAACCATGGTTTGCCGTGCGCAAAGCGATGAGGGGTTTTCCTGAATCGAAGTAGTCATAAAAGTGTTGCATCTGCTCTTCCGAAAGATGCATGAACCGCGAAAGCCAAATCACACAATCAGCTTTTGCCAAAAGCCTAAGACCGGGAATATTGTGACGTTTTGTTTTGTCTTTGAATGGAGCCGGCATCGTCGGATCGACTTCGCCTTTTTCATTAACAGAAAACAGAACGGTGCAGTCGAAACCATGATGTTTGGATAAGACTTTTGCCAGCATCGGCATAGATTGTTCACTGCGATATTCTTGGTCGGCCGCAATGAGGACAACGTGTCTGCCTTTTCCAGCACCTTTTGCCCCTGAATAAGTTAACCACAAGTCATTTTTTGAGTCGTCGGGTTTGGAGTTCCCCAGCTGAGCTTCGAGGCCGTTTGAAAGAGCCGTGCAGAAGATAAACAGAAAAGTGATTTTGATTCGGGTCATATGATATGGGTTTATTATTGTTTATTCTTGGTGATCAATCCCACTCAGCCCAGCAACGACGTAGCAACACCATGTTATCGGTAAAGAGGTTGTTTAGTTTCAGTATGGACTGGACCACTTCCATTTCTCACCTCGCTTGTTAAGTCTCGCATCAACCTTGACCCCGTCATTGGCAGCAGCCACGGAACTGTCCCCCACGCATTTGTCCGCCAAGGCAGACGATGCCAACAAAGATGGCTCCAGCCACCATGGGTTCACCGGGCTGATTTTAATCCAAATTTTTCACGCATCCAATTGAAAACCAATTGGTGATGATTCTTATCCACGGAATGTTTGGCTAGTGGATACACCAAATATTCTTTTTTCCCTTTAACCCGGTTGTACACCGCAAAGCACGTGACTGGCGGGCAGATCGAGTCCTGCAGGC
>CAUZBD010000509.1:0-2563 GCA_963577795.1 Planctomycetota bacterium
CAAGATCCTCAAGCTGAAACGCTCGGAAAGCCTGCAGAACGTGGATATCCTCCTACCCGCCTCCGTCCGGTTCCTCACCTTGATGGCCACCGCTTCCGGGAACGGGATCGGTTCGGATCAGGTAGGCTTCGGCAACCCCAAGCTGCAAGCCACCGAAATCAAATTGCCGGAAAAACAACGCCGACTTCTCGTCGACCTGCACAAACGAAAAAAGGTTCTCGACGATAAAATCGACGCGCCTGGCAACAGCAAGGTTTATGCTGTCGTCCCCGAAACGAAGATGCCCGAGGTCCGTATTCTGGAACGCGGTAACCCGGAAGCCCCGGCCGGCGTGCCGCTCGCTCCCGGGGCACTATCCGCCCTGCACATGCTCGACCCCGACCTCGGCGGTGTGGCGTCAACCGAAGCCGAACGTCGACTCGCCCTCGCTCATTGGATTACCCACGAGGACAACCCCCTCGTGCACCGCGTGATGGTCAACCGCCTTTGGCAATGGACTTTTGGAAACGGGATCGTCGAGACCTCCAGCGATTTTGGCCTCGGCGGACAGAAGCCCTCGCACCCTGAGTTGCTCGATTGGCTTGCCGAGGAACTCCGTACCCGCAACGGCTCGATCAAGGCCATCACCCGTCTCATCGTCACCAGCGCCACCTACCGTCAGGTGTCCTACACCGCTCACGGCACGGAGGCCGATGCCGACAACCGTTTCCTTTGGAGGCAAAACCCCCGCCGACTGCAGGCTGAGGCGATGCGCGATGCCGTGTTGGCGACCAGCGGCAAGCTCAACCTCAAGGCCGGCGGTCCGGGTTATCGCGACTTTAAATACACCGAGGCCTACGCACCCATTTACCGTTATATTACGCCGGACACCCCCGATCTCTGGCGACGCAGCATTTATCGCTTCGTCGTCCGCACCACACCTCACGAGTTTCTCACCACACTGGATTGCCCAGATCCCGCCAACTTTACACCCAAGCGGCTCACCACCACCACGGCGCTGCAGGCGCTCACGCTCAGCAACAATCCTTTCATGCTCAAGCAGGTCGGTTATTTCGCTGCGCGCCTGAAACAGGATGCCGGCGCAAAGGCGGCAGACCAAGTCGACCGTGCCTTCCGTCTGGCGCTTGGCCGTCCACCGGAACCCGCCGAATTCAATGTCGCTCTCCAAACTGTCCGTGACAAGGGCTTGTTCGCCCTGTGTCACGCACTGCTCAACGCCAATGAATTCGCCTATGTCGATTAGATCGCGCAGAGAATTTCTTAAGACTTTCGGTGGCGGCTTCGGCCTAATGGCTCTTGACGATCTGCTCGCGCGTGAACCAAAACCAATCGCTCATCATCCGGCCAAGGCAAAGTCGGTCATCCAGATTTTTTGTCCGGGCGGCATGAGCCAAGTCGATACGTGGGATCACAAACCCGAACTGACCCGGCGCAACGGCATGCAGTTCGATCCTAGCGGAAATCTGGAGTTCTTTGCTTCGAAGCCCGGCAACTGCCAAGGCAGTTTTTGGGCTTTTCAAAGACACGGAGAATGCGGTCGTCCGATGAGCGCGCTCTTTCCGCGGTTGGCCACGTGCGTGGATGACATGGCTTTCGTGCATTCGATGCACTGTAAATCCGCTCTGCACGGTCCGGCGATGTTTATGATGAACAGCGGCTTTATCTTGCCCGGATTTCCTTCGATGGGTGCCTGGGTTACCTATGGTCTTGGTAGCGAGACCGATAACCTTCCAGGTTACGTTGTTTTACCCGATCCGCGTGGCCTGCCTCCCGGGGGTGTTATCAATTGGGGTGCTGGTTTTCTTCCCGCCAAACAGCAAGGTACACCAATGAGAACTACTGCGGAGAAGGTCCCTTTGGCTGATCTGTTTCCACCTGACGAATTCAAAGATTATCTTCGTGACGATCAACTTCTCACGTTGCTCAACCGCAACCATGCTGCCGATCGTCCGGAAAATTCTGAGCTTGAGGCTCGTATTAAGGCTTACGAAATGGCAGCAAAGCTTCAATTAAGTGCGCCTGAAGCCACAAGTATCAAGGGAGAGAGCCCCGCCACAAGAAAACTCTATCAGCTTGAAGATGGTGATGTTGGACCATTTGGCCGGCAATGCTTGCTTGCACGCCGTTTGATCGAGCGCGGTGTGCGGTTTGTGCAGATCTTTTGTGGTGCGGAAAACACACAAGCCCGAAAGATTCGACCCAACTGGGACAGCCACGAAGATCTACCGCGTGATCATGGCTACTGGGGGCGAGTGCTCGATGGCGGTGCCGCGGCTTTGCTCAAGGATCTCAAGGGGCGCGGGCTGCTGGATGAAACGCTGGTGATCTGCACTACAGAATTTGGACGCCAACCAGCCGCCCAAGGTAAGGATGGCAAGGGGCGGGATCATAATGCGGATGCCTTCACCGCGTGGCTGGCCGGTGGTGGTATAAAGGGAGGCATCAGCTATGGCGAAACGGATGAATTGGGCTGGAAGGCGACAGTTAATCCGACTTACTCCTATGATTTCCATGCCACTGCGCTGCACCTGCTCGGGATCGATCACGAACGGTTGACGTTCTA
>CAUZBD010000510.1:0-2562 GCA_963577795.1 Planctomycetota bacterium
ATTTCATGTTTTATAATTCCTCTGAGCGAGTGGAGCGGCCTCAAATTCAAGCGGCTCCTGGTACAGTTCCGCATCGCTGTCTTCGCCGCGGTATTGCCAGGCGGAGACGTTGGCAAACTTCTCGTCATCCCGCAGTGCTTCCCCTTCGGGAGTCTGGTGTTCCTCTCGAAAGTGACAGCCGCACGATTCATCGCGATGCAGAGCATCGCGGCACATCAATTCGGCAAACTCATAAAAATCGCTAAGCCTTCCCGCATGTTCCAGCGCCTGATTGACCTGATCGTCACTTCCAGGCACCGATAGGTTCTTCCAGAATTCCTCTTTCATCTGCGGAATTCTCTTGATTGCATCTCCCAGTCCCTTCTGATTTCTCGAAATCCCACACTGATCCATCATCAGTTTGCCGAGTTCCCGATGCAGGGAGGATGCCGATCTTTTTCCGCGCACCGACATGAGTTTTGCCAGGCGTCCTTGCACATCCTGTTCCACGTCTTTGAATCGCTGATCCGCAGAAGACATCTCTCCATGGGGATAGCGACTGAGGTAATCCCCGATCGTTGCCGGCAGGACAAAATAACCGTCTGCCAGACACTGCATGAGGGAACTTGCACCGAGTCGATTTGCACCATGGTCGGAAAAGTTTGCTTCGCCGACTGCAAACAGACCGGGCACGGTGGTCATTAAGTTGTAATCGACCCAGAGTCCACCCATCGTGTAGTGCGGCGCCGGGTAGATCCGCATCGGTGTTTGACGAGGATCTTCATCGGTGATCCGTTCGTACATTTCAAACAAATTCTCGTATTTTGCATTCACGGACTTTTGTCCCTGATCGCGGATGGCATCACGGAAGTCGAGATAAACCCCATAGCCTGTCGGGCCGACTCCCATGCCGCCGTCGCAAACATCTTTGGCGTTCCGCGCTGCAACATCGCGCGGCACTAAATTGCCGAACCGCGGATAGCGTTCCTCGAGGTAATAGTAGCGATCTGCTTCAGGGATCTCGCTCGGTCTTCGCTGGTCGCCACTATTTTTTGGAACCCAAATCCGCCCATCGTTTCGCAGCGATTCGCTCATCAGCGTGAGCTTTGCCTGATGGTCACCCGCGGCAGGAATACAGGTCGGATGAATCTGAACGAAGTTCGGATTGGCCATTGCCGCACCGCGCCGGTAGGCCCGCCAGATCGCGGTCACATTGCAGCCTTTGGCATTGGTCGACAGGAAATAAACGTTAGAGTAGCCACCGGTTGCAAGCACGACGGCATCGGCTGCCTCGCTCCGGACCTCTCCGGTTACCAGGTCGCGATAGACGATGCCTCGCGTCCGACCATCGGCAACCACAAAATCCATGACCTCCGCCCGCGTATGCATCTTGACCGCACCGTTGCTGATCTGCTCGGCAAGCGATGAATTGGCCCCTAAGAGCAATTGTTGCCCAGTCTCGCCGCGGCAGTAAAAGGTCCGCTGTACCAGTACGCCACCGAACGAACGGTTGGCGAGCATCCCGCCATACTCGCGGGCAAAAGGTACACCCTGTGCTACCGCTTGATCGATGATCCCCGTGCTGCACTCGGCCAACCGGTAGACATTCGCTTCTCGGGCGCGGAAGTCCCCACCTTTTTGCGTGTCCATGAATAAGCGGAACACGCTGTCGCCGTCATTGCGATAATTTTTGGCGGCGTTGATACCCCCCTGTGCGGCAATACTGTGGGCGCGACGCGGACTATCTTGAAAGCAGTAGCAGTGTACATCGTAGCCCATCGCGGCAAGTGAAGATGCCGCTGAGGATCCGGAAAGTCCCGAACCAACGACGATGATTTTGTATTGTGGTCGATTGCGCGGGCCAACGAGTCGCACCTTTTCAAGATGACTCGTCCATTTGTCTTCAATGGGGCCGGCGGGAATTTTGGCATCAAATTCCATCTGCTACATGCCTCCTTCGGAAAGTTGTGTCGCTAGGCCTGTTGCGGGCACCGGCATGAGTCCCAAATAAAACAATACCGGGACCGAGGCAAAGCCGATGAAGAGTGCGATAGAACTTAATGTGGCAAGCAGGCGAAAACTCCGATTGCGATCGGGATTATCTATGCCGAGCGTTTGGAATAAACTCCAAACACCGTGATTGATGTGCAATGCCAGTGCAGCCATCGCGACGACATACAGCGCTGCAAAAAACCATTTTTGAAAAGCATAATAAAGATTGGCGTAGACCTTTCCTTCGACAAATGGCGCGCCGCTGATTTTTCCAAACGTAAATTGCAGCAGATGAAAGATGACGAAGAGCAGCAGTAAAAAACCACTCACCATCATCCAACGGGCCGGGCTGCTCGCTTGCGAATAGCGATGCTGGGAATAATCCTGCTGCCGAGCCGCATGATTTCGCTGGGCAAGCACGATCACCGTATAGACGTGGAGCACGAGTGCGACGAGAAGGATGACCCGCGCGATCCAAAGCAAAAAGCTGTACGGAACCAGCGGTTCGCCCATCGTCCGGAGAAAGTGAGCATAGATATCAATGTGGGGCACACCTGCGGCGTCGCTTCCGGTGAATACTTTCAGGTTTCC
>CAUZBD010000511.1:0-2552 GCA_963577795.1 Planctomycetota bacterium
GTTGCATCGCTTGTCTCTCAGCAGTGCTTCTGCCGACGAACGAAGGGCGGCCGAAGATTTCATTCGTCGCATGATCGATGCCGGTGCCCGGCACGGGGCGATGGCGATTGTCGGGTCCATGCAGGGAGCGACGTCGACAGAGGTTGATCGGCAGACAGCAATTGCTTATCTGGGCGAGTCTCTTGCACGGCTCGGTGCCCATGCCGCAGCGCAAGGCGTGCCACTTCTTTACGAGCCGCTCAATCGCTACGAGACCGATCTGGTGCATCGACTGGCCGAGGCGGATCAATTGCTCTCGGAGTCGGGCGCTGAAAACGTATGCTTGTTGGCCGACCTGTTTCATATGAACATCGAAGAGGTCAGTATTTCAGAGTCCATTTGTCAGTATGGATCGCGATTAGGGCACGTGCATCTGGCCGATTCAAATCGCCGCGCGGCCGGCCTGGGGCATCTCGACTACCGACCGATTGCTGAAGCACTCACGCAAATCAGCTACGGTGGTTACCTTTCGGCAGAGGTTTTTCCGCTACCCAGCTCACAAGAAGCCGCTGTGCAGACGATGCGTGCGGTCAAGCAGTTTTTTGCCTAACCTGACGAGCGGCGATTATTCCATGCCACTTCGCAGAGCTTCGAGATGGCGGGCAAAGTGTTCGGCAAGTACTTCGGTGTACATTGCTTGTTCACTCGAGAGCAGTTGCACAAGTTCCTCGCCCAACGTGCCTGAAAGAACCGAACCGAAGGTGCAGTGGAGGATTTGTCTTCCCGGTTCGGTAAAACCTTTGCCCTGGGGAACGTCGTCCCAGAGTTCCAGATAAATTTTTTCCAACTCCTGCCGGTCCTGTACTTCGTCTGCCGGCGGGGTGGCGTCGAGAGTTGCCGAAACGTGGTACGTCGCCCGATCGGTTTCATAGCGGCTTCGGGCAAAGGTGACGATTCGCCGGAAGAGATCCTGATCGCAGCGAGCGGCCACCCGGAGGGCTTCCAGGTACGAAGTGCCGGCTGTTTTGACGTGAAACCGCCCGGCCGTTGCTCGCGCGAGTGCCCCATACATCGAGAGCTTGTCCGAACCGGAGTGGAGGCTCAGTTTATAGGGACCCAATTCGGAAGCAATGGCAGCGTGCGCATCGAGCGACGCTTCGAGGATTTGAAGGTCACCCTTGTAATCGACCCCCTTTTCCAACTCGCCGATGAACCGCGGCGCAAGGCTTACCAGTGGCATTCCACTTGCGAGGCATTCACCTGCGATGATCGCGTGTTCGGCAAGCGTGGTCGGCTGAGGAGTTTCATCGACCGATAATTCAATTTCATAATCGCGACCAACAGCCTGGTTTGCTTCGCGGATCACGCCGGAGAGAGTGATGGCCTGTTGGATCGCTGCCCCATATTTTACAGCCGCCCGCAGACAGACTTCTTCAGAAAAGTCGATCGGGACGTTGCCGAAGGTGCGGGTCGTTCTGCAGTAATCATCAAACCACAGAGCCTGCTGACGCAGCGCGGCAAATTTTTCTCTTAGTTGCGATTCACTGTAATCGTCGGCCCCTTGGTCAACGTCATCGGAGGGGTCGATCGTAAAAAAACAAAATCCGGCTTCTACGGTGCGGGTCACATCATTTGCCGTCTTGAGATGATCGGCATCGGCACCTGTGATTTCTTCAGCGCCCGCAGCCTGCATGCCTGCAAACGCATCCTGCATTACCTGCTGCGGACTGCGACCGGTGCGGGTCATTTCGCGGATGGACTGCTGCGCGTAAATCGGGGCAATCCCGTTGCCCGCTCTCCGCATCGCAGCAACGTGGCCTGGAGTCGCCAGCCCAATGCGATCACCAAATCCAAAGCTGGCTTGCAATCCAAGACAAACGGGCGTGGGATGATTCAAGGTGGGATTTCAAAAGGGTTGGGGGAATGCATGGCGTGTATCAGAACCCTATAATGACGGCACACCTTGCGGGGTCAAGCGGGCAAACGTGTTCCGCTTCAAACCGGTTTTCGCTGATACTCCTTCTGATAAAGTTGCGTACCTCATGCAGTATCGATCGCTCGGCCAGACGGGGCTCGAAATCTCGGCACTGAGCTTCGGCGCCTCGTCGCTCGGCGCGGAATTTCGCAAAATCGATATCCCCGAGGCGCTGCGAGCAGTCCGCGTCGCACTCGACTGCGGGATGAATTTCATCGACACATCGCCCTACTACGGTCGCGGGATGAGCGAGGCACTTCTTGGTCAGGTACTCCCCGATTTACCGCGAGAGAGTTACTACCTGGGGACGAAGTTGGGTCGCTATGCGCCAGCGCATTTTGATTTTTCTGCCCGTCGCGTCATCGAGAGCGTCGATGTGAGCCTCGAGCGGATGAGGGTAGATTATCTGGATGTAATCCTTTGCCACGATGTCGAGTTTGTTGCTTTGGAGCAGATTCTCGAAGAGACGCTACCGGCACTGGAAAAAATTCGCGCCCAGGGAAAGGTTCGATTTATCGGTGTCTCCGGTTATCCGATGGCGATGTTCCGTTATTTTCTCGAGCGGGCGAACCTCGATTTGATCCTTTCTTACAATCAC
>CAUZBD010000512.1:0-2542 GCA_963577795.1 Planctomycetota bacterium
ACGAAAGGCTACGAAAAAAAACTAGAGATTGTCGGTGTTGGATATCTTGCGGCTGTGCAGGGACAGATACTTCAGCTGCGGGTAGGCTTTGCCAACGAGATACACAAAACAATTCCCCAGGGGCTCGATGTGACTTGCCCGGACCAAACGCACATTGTGGTCAAAGGAAGTGACAAGCAGATGGTGGGACAGTTTGCCGCCGAGGTGCGTGCCGTTCGCAAACCGGAACCTTACAAGGGCAAGGGAATCCGTTACGCCAATGAATACGTTCGTCGTAAGGCAGGAAAGGCTGTGGGAGCCTAACGCGTCTTTGATTGACCATAACCGTGACTAAACAATCGTAAAGAGTAATAAGTTTGAGCTAGCCATGAATCACGAACGAGCCATTCTCCATCAGCGGCAAAGAAGACGATTCCGCGTACGCAAGCGGATGCGGGGCACCGCAGAGCGTCCGCGGTTAAGCATTTCTCGTAGTCATCGTCATATTTTTGTGCAGTTGATCGACGATGCAACGGGCAAGACGGTTGCATCAGCCGGTTCAATGGACAAGGAACTGGGAAAAGCGATTACTTACGGGGGCAACAAAGATGCTGCGGCGACCGTCGGAAAGGCGATCGCCGAACGCGCAAAGAAGGCAGGCGTCCAAACCTGTGCGCTTGATCGTGGTCATTGTAAATTCCATGGACGTGTTGCTGCTCTTGCAGAGGCGGCAAGGGAAGCTGGGCTTCAGTTTTAAATTAAACCGTAAAGAAAAATGACCTTTTGGGGAGTCAATCGGCCGTGCCAATCAAAGCAAATAAACAAGCGAAGTCACCAGGAGAACTGGTCGACAAGGTGGTCAAAATCAAACGATGCGCAGCTGTCGTTAAGGGTGGTCGCCGCTTCAGTTTTGCCGCGATGGTCGTTGTCGGTAATGGGCAAGGTCGCGTGGGATGGGGATACGGAAAGGCCAATGAAGTACCTCCAGCGGTCGAAAAAGCGGTGAAAAGTGGTACTCGAAATCAGATGGAAATTCAGTTGTCTGAAAACACGATACCCCACACCGTGATAGGACAATTTGGCGCCGCCCGTATCGTGTTGGTTCCCGCTTCGCCGGGAACCGGGGTGATTGCTGGGGCTGCCGTACGTGCTGTCTGTGAAGCTGCGGGGATTCACGACATTTTGACCAAGAGTTTTGGGTCCAATAATCCCGTAACGTTAGTCAAGGCAACAATTTCTGCTCTAGAACAATTGCGGTCGCGCAACGAAATTGAACGACTGCGGGGAGTTTCGCTGTCATGAATCTTCACGATATCCATCGAGGAGTCCATAAATTCAAACACAGTCGTCGCATCGGGCGAGGGCCCGGATCGGGTCACGGCAAGACTGCAGGACGAGGACACAAGGGCCAAAAATCGCGTGCGGGATATTCTCGCAAGGTTGCCTTCCAGGGGGGAGCCATGCCGATGATTCGCCGGATACCAAAACGCGGCTTCAATAACCGTTGGGCACCCGTGGTGGCGATTGTGAATGTGGAAGACTTAGAAAGTTCTTTTCAGAGTGGCGATACGGTCACGCCCGAAACAGTTCGGGCAAAGAAACTTATCCCACCGCATTTCGAAATGTTTAAAGTTTTAGGTAACGGGGAGTTAAAGAAGAAACTCACCGTCTCTGCACACCGATTCAGTAAAAGCGCTGAGGAAAAAATTCAAAAGGCAGGCGGGAGCACTACGCTGCTGCCAGGAAAAAAACCGGTCATAAAAAACAAAATGGGACATTCCACAGCCTCCCACTAGCGGGTGGCAGTCGGGGCAGTTTCGTTGCCACCACAATCCCTGTTGGGAGAGAAAGTGTGACCCGTTTGATACCGACCAAGGACGGATCGAAGTATGTTTGAGAAATTCCGCGTCGTCTTTACGATTCCAGAACTGCGGCAAAAAATATTCCTCACGCTGCTGTTTCTGGCAATTTATCGCGTTGGTTGGCAAATCCCGCTTCCGGTTGTCAATCCGGAAGCCATGACGGCCCACTTTGAATCGGGTGAATTGGCCGATCTATTTGCCGCGGTCTCGGTCTTCAGTGCGAGTCAGTTGAACCAGGCGACGATTTTCGGTTTGGGCATCATGCCCTACATCTCCGCTTCTATTATTTTCCAACTTTTGGGGAGCGTTTGGAAGCCGCTCGAAGAATTGAAAAAGGAGGGGGAAAGCGGCCAAAAGAAAATCAACGAATACACGCGGTATGCCACCGTCATACTTTGTCTACTACAAAGCTATTTTTATCTGCGCTGGCTGATCAGCGCGTCGGCAAGCACGGCGAATCCGGCGCAACGATTGATCAATGAGGCTGTCTGGGAATCGATGCAGTCGGGCTTCATGGCAAGTTTTGGTTGGCAATTGGCAGCAGTGCTCACGATGACGGCCGGGACTGTGTTTTTGATGTGGCTCGGGGAACAGATCGACGAGTTCGGAATCGGCAACGGAATCAGTCTGCTGATCATGGCCGGAATTCTCGCCCGCATGCCGGGAGCTGGATATCAGCTGATCAAATCGGCTGAATTTCA
>CAUZBD010000513.1:0-2539 GCA_963577795.1 Planctomycetota bacterium
GCGGCTCCGTCCAGGATGTTGGCTGAGTGCGATTCCGGCAAACGGTATGCTCTTGGCACCGGAGGCAGGTGGCGGTTGCAGTTGTGGTACCTGGATGGAGACATCGGTTGGATTTATGCCGAAAAAGGCCAAGCCCGTCAAACTCCAGGCAGCAAACTAATGCGTTGGCTTTAAATGCATTCTTGAGTGATCAGCAAAAGAGAGGCACATTCCATGTCGAATCACAACCATTTAGACCGTCGAACGGCACTGGCCCTCCTTGCGGGGTCGGTGACAACGGTGGCGTTTCCCGGCTTCGAACCCGCCATGGGGGCGGAAGTGGAGGGCGAGGCCCACGAACCCTCGGTGATCCCCGATGACCGGCGGTTGGGTGCGCTTAAAAATTTAACGGGTTCGTTTCCTTTCGCTCCCCCCGAGTCCTTGGCGGAGTGGAAAGTCCGGTCCGAAAAGTTGCGCCGTCGTGTGCTGCTTGCCGCCGGGCTCTGGCCTCCTCCTAAGCCGAAGCCGGTGCATGCAACGCTCTGGGGACCTGTTGAGCGCGAGGGATACACGGTTTGGCGGGTCTACTTTCAAAGTAGTCCCGGTCTCTGGGTCACCGGTAGTCTCTACAAGCCTGCAGAGATCAAAGGAAAAATTCCTGCAATTCTCTGCCCACATGGGCACTGGCAACAGGGACGGTTTCACGCGCACAGTGATGAACAGTTCGCGAAGGAACTGAGTTGGGGCTCGGAGCAGGATCGACCGAGCGGTCGCCATCCGCTGCAATCGCGCTGCGTCACCTTATGCCGGATGGGTTGTATGGTCTTTCACTATGACATGCTGGGCTATGCGGATAGCGCACCGATTGAGAGAATCGCCCATGGGACGAAGCGGCGACCTCAAATGGAGCAAGCCGAGCATTGGGGTCTGTTCAGCCCACAGGCAGAGTTACGACTCATCAGTTCGCTTGGGCTACAGACATTTAATTCACTCAGGACGGTCGACTGGATTTCAACGCTTCCCGAAGTCGATACCACGCGGATTGGTGTCACGGGCGCCTCGGGCGGCGGTACGCAGACCTTCATGCTCACGGCAGTCGACGATCGGATCGCCGCCGCGTTTCCGGCGGTCATGGCATCGACCTCCATGCAGGGAGGATGTCCCTGTGAGAATGCATGTTATCTTCGGATCGGTGTAGGGAATATCGATTTCACCGCGCTCGCTGCGCCACGGCCACTGGGGCTTTCGGCGGCCAACGATTGGACAGTGCATCTCGAGACCAAGGGCCTTCCAGAACTCAAAAAGCTTTACGCGCTTTATGGAGTGGCTGAAAAAGTCGAAGGAAAACATTTCGATTTTGAACACAACTACAACGCGCTCAGCCGGGCAATGATGTATGCATTTTTTGATAAGCATTTCCATCTGGGGCAACAGGAAATGGTCGAACAGGAATATCGGCCGCTGACCCGGTCTGAGATGACTGTTTGGGGACCGGATCATCCCAAACCGGCGTGCGGTGAAGCTGCCGAGGTGAAGGCGGTTGCCGCATTCAACGAAGCGCGCCAGCAGCAAGTCGACGCACTGACGCCAAGCGATGCGAAGTCCCTCGGTCGCTATCGTAAGATCGTCGGCGGCGCACTGGAGGTCATAGTGGGCCGTCCCGTACCAAAACGCGAAGCGGTTGAGAGATTGCTACTTTCCACCGTAGATCACGGTAGCTTTCAGCGTAAATCTTTGCTTCTCAGTTCAACCGAGCATGGTGAGGAGATACCGGCCACTTATTTTGTGCCACCACATACACAACGCTTTGCGCCACAAACGATCGTCTGGATTACCGATACCGGAAAGACTGCTGTTGAGTCTCCGGACGGGCAACCGCTGGAACCCTTTTCCGCGTTACTAAAACGGGGCCATCCGGTCGTGGCAGCAGATCTTTTGCATCAGGGTGATTTTCTCCAGGATGGCAGGCCCCTTACCAAGGCCCCCCTTGTGCCCCATGTGCGGTATTCGCTTGGTTACACATTTGGCTACAATCATCCTCTGTTTGCACAGCGGGTTCACGACGTGCTTTCGGTTTGTACCGCTTTCGACCAAGGACAGGGCGTCCATCTGGTGGGGATTGGCCGGATCGCAGGTCCCGTTGCGGCTGCAGCTGCCGCGGTTTCTGCGGGAGAGGAGAATCGAAACCGTATTGATCGCGTCGCAATTTTTACCGCGGGATTCCGATTCATTCAGGTCACGCGTTTTGACGATCCGATGATGCTGCCTGGTGCAGTGCGTTACGGGGATGTCCCCTTCCTTCTCGCGCTGAATGCGCCGAGGCCCATGTGGCTCGGTGGCGAGGGGAATCAATTGCCGGAACTTGTAAAACGCTGTTATGCGTCGGCAAATGCCCTCCCACCCCAACTTTTTATCGGATCTGAGCCAAACGCGACGTCGGCCGTTTCCCGTTGGATTGCAAGCTGAGGCACAAATAGTCATTACCGAGAGGAGACGCCCTGCCCGAAGCATGGACAAATATTGCCATAACTGCAAAAAGTCTCTTTCGACACTTGCACAT
>CAUZBD010000514.1:0-2539 GCA_963577795.1 Planctomycetota bacterium
CGAGAATGCAATGCACCTCGCATTTCGATCTTCCTATTCCCTGATCCCGCTTTTATCTGCACTCGTCTGCTTCTGCGGGCTGCCAGGTTGCACCATGCTGGCCACGGGACTGTGGATCATGAACCCGAACGACCAGGCCGCACTTTACGATGGTCTTAAGAAAAGTCGTGTGGCGGTGGTCTGTCGTCCGCACACTGCGCTGGCGCTGCAGTATTACGGAGCAGATCGAGATTTGGCAGCAGCCGTCACTCGAAAACTTCGCGAGCAGGTGAAGGATATCGAATGCGTCGACACCGAAGAAATTTTGGACTGGAGCGATGCCCATCAGCTGAAATCACTTGCTGAATTTGGTAAGGCCATGCAGGCCGATACGGTTGTCGTGATCGACTTAAGCGACTTCAAGCTCTACCAGGGCAAAAGCATGTTCCAGGGCACCGCCTCTGCCGAAATCAAAGTTTTTGATGTTGCCGAAGATCACACGGCCTACAGTGTAGAACCTCTGGAAGTTGTCTATCCTCCGGAAAATGGTGTGCCGTTTGATTTGGCCAATCAGAAAACCGCTGAAAATCGTTTTCGCAAGAAGTTCATCAATGTACTGGCCGACCAGATAAGCCGTAACTTCTATGCTTACGATTCGCGCGATGCGGTGAAAATTGACCGCTTTTATACGCAATAAGCGCTGCCTACGCCCCTCGGGCCGGGTCTCATTTTTGGCGGAAGCTCAAAGTCGGGGTGGTGGACGCGTCTGTTTTCGCTCGATCACCCGCACCGTGTCGTCACGGCGGCGTGGAGGGCCGTTGTTCTGTGCTGCCGGTGGCCGTGGGGGAGGATTGACGTTGGTGAATTTTTCCGTCCATTCCCAGCCCAGCGGCGCATCGAGCTCTCGACTTGCCAGCAAACTCCAGGGCGTATCGGGATGTTCGCTCACCACACGTTGTAAATAAATTCTCGCCTGATCTGCTTGCTTTGCCAGCGCACTGCCCGAATGGATCGCATCGCTCGGCCGGATAACCCACGTGTCATTTTGGGTATTTTGAAATTGCATCCCACGCCGCGCCTGGGCAAGCATCTGGTTGTATCCCCTAGTACGAACGAACGCTGCCAGGGCCCGTCCCATAGCCAAATCAAAGCCCGCCTGCCAACGCGGGCGACGTATTTTAGCGCGATCTTTCTCGCCATGCTTCAGCGTAGACAACATTTGAGAAAGTGTTCCTGCAAGGACCTTTGCCGAGTTCTGCTGCGCCTCGCTGAGGCTGGCGACAAGTGCTGCCTCACTCTTTTTTGGAAACGTCGTCTGTGGTGCTTTCATCGGCTGTGTCCAGGAAAAAGACGCCGCGCGGACGAGGGCCGCTTTGGCTGCATTTTTCTGGAGCAGTCGCTGATATTCCTCAGCGGAAACGTAATCCGGTCGGTAGCGACGCATCGTGTTGGCTGGAAAAAAATATTTGATGTAGCCCGAAAGATGCGCTAGTTCATGACGGCGTACGAGCTGCACCCCCACTCGATCTGGGTTTCGATTGGGATGGACAGAAAAGTAAATGCCACCAGTTTCCACTGCCAATCGCGTAAGGGCGAAGGAACCGAATCCTGAGTCGAGTGGCTCTTCCTGTCGACGCTGCCCGGGAAAGGCGAGTTTGAGTCTTTCAGGAAGAAAGGATTCAGCACCCTGTCTGACCATCGTCCACTGCGGGGTTTGATCGTAGGTTGGATCCGGATCGACCCATTTGACTTCGACCTGCTGCCGTCCGAACGGGGAGGGCACTCCGACAACAAAAACCCGCATCTGATACTGCCTGCATATGTCGACTGCCGCATCAAGCATGGACGTCCCGTTTTGCAGGATTGCAGGGTCGTCGCCCGCTTCATCGGTAAAGAGCACGAACAGCACATTGCGACGATCTGGTCCCACAGCAAACTTTTTGTATTTTTCAGCCGATTGATAGACTGTCGTAAACACCCGTTCGATGCCACTCGCATCATTCTCAATACCCGCCACAGCACGCTGCAACGCCAGTACATCATCGGTAGGGCTTGCCTGTTCTTCAATATCTGCGCCAAAAGAAACCACTGCCGAAAGTAATGGACTCAGTACGTGCTGGCTAAAGCGAGAATCACCCCCGGATTCGATGGTGCCGAGTTCCTCATAAATGCGCTCCAAGCGACCTTGGATCTTCGAGCGCTGTGTGGAAAGACTTGCCGATTGGTCGAGCAACCACACGACCAGCGTTTCACGTTGCTCAAGCGAATCAATAATTTCCTGCGTAATTCGATCTATCGCACCAGCGGCGCCGGTCACACCGACTCCTGCCGATCCCTGAATCGCCATCTGGGGATTCGTTTCAATGGCCAGATCGGCATCCACAATGTCGTCGAACGCAATCTCGCTAAGTTCGAATTCGACTGGCGGGATAACTTCCTCCTCGGCAGTGAGTTCTGTAAACTCCTCGGATAATTCTGCCACGGCATCGGCCATTTCCAGATCCTGAAGACTGTTGGCCCCGATTGCTTCCTTTTCGACCTGGGAGAAGAAAAAATCGCG
>CAUZBD010000515.1:0-2528 GCA_963577795.1 Planctomycetota bacterium
GGCCAATAATCCCCCAGCAAGTTGTGCTACGGCCATTCCCCCAGCCATCCCAACCATCGCGGAGGTGGCTATTGAAGGAGCAAGTCCACACTCTGTAGCCAATGGCGTCAGATGAAAGACGAGACCCGTTCCAATCATTGCCCAAATAGCAGCGGCAGCCAAAAGAATCCAATAACTTGCAAACCGTGCCGCCTCGCGAACAGTCATCCCAATGGTCAACACATCTTCTCTACTTTTCTTATCAAGAATATCACCATCCGGAACCTGATTTATTTCCCGTGGGTCACTGCGGTAAAACGCAAAAAGAAGGGGCAACAATCCGAAAAATAAAATTGCGGCAAAAAGCAGATACGTTTCGCGCCAGCCGATTTTCTCGATCAAGAAAAGTAACAGCCCGGGAATGATCGCCATGGCCCCTGCCATCGACAGTTGCATCAGACCGATCGCCAGTCCAAGCCGCCGATCAAACCAGGCTGCCAATGTATTGTTGGCGAGCAGTACCATCGTGCCTGGACCGACTGTTCGGAGGGCGAGGTAGATAAAAAAAAGCGCGACCCAGCCTTGGATCAAACTGGCGCAAATACAAATGACGGCCATCGCTGTTACTGCGAGAAGTACTGAACGCCGTAATCCCCACTGATCAGACAGGCGACCAATCATAGGCAAGAAAGCTGCTGCCAACAGGGTCGCCAAAAGATAACTTGTGGAAATTTGCGAATAGCCGAGCCCGAACGCTTCGCGGAATTGAGGGTTAAAAAATGTAATGCCAAAGGTCTGTCCCGGACTGGTTGCCACCATAATGGATACGGCTAACAGAAGCGTCCACCAACCGTAGAAATAACGGCCTTGCCCGCGTGTGGATGCGCGCGGGACACTATCCGGGGCGATCGTCTTGTCGTCTTCTGACGATCCGCTTAGAAACACGGGCTTTTCCCCAATTTTATCAATCGTGCTGCCCGCGTGTGGTTGGTTTAATCTGCGGAGAACCCGCAGTGAATCATTTTAACGTGTCTCTGTCTTATAGCGGAGTGGCCATCTCTCTGAAGGCGTCCGCTCTTCGGCAAAGATTTGCTCGACCCGCTCCACCAAATCGGGTCGGCTCGAGGCGATATCTTTTGTTTCTTTTGGGTCGGCTACCAAATCGTAGAGGAGAACTTCCTTACCGAGTCCTCGCAGTGCTTTATGATTTTCAATCAGAAGCGCCTGGATTTTTCCATGTTCGTGAAACTCCCAGTAGAGATAGGCGTGTTCTTTCTGATGCCCTTTGCCAAGTAACGTGGGGGCAAACGAAAGACCATCGATTCCCTTCGGAGACTTGGTGCCGGCCAAATCTGCGGCAGTCGGCATAAAATCCCAAAACGCCCCGATATGATCGCTCTGGCTACCGGCGGCCACCTTTCCTGGCCAACGCACAATCAGCGGAACGCGAACACCGCCTTCATAGAGGTACCGCTTCGAACCGCGAAGCGACCCCGAAGAATTAAAAAAATCCGACTTGGAGCCCCCTTCGTCGTGTGGGCCATTATCGCTGCTAAAGAAAACGATCGTCCGTTCATCGATACCCAAATCTTTGAGCTTCTGCATCAACTGGCCAATCCCGGTATCGAGATAGCTGATCATCGCCGCCCGCCCTTTTTCGGGTTCCGGCCAATCGCGATCCGCATAGATTCCCAGATCCGGCACCTCCATACCTTGATCGCCTGCTTCATTATTTGCATGCGGGATGGTTACCGGGAGGTACAGGAAAAATGGCTTCTGATAATTGCGCTCTACAAACTCGAGCGCCTCCTGCATAATCAGGTCGTGGCTGTAGGTCTTTTTTTCACTGGCGACTCCCTGTCCTTGACGTCCCGGATGAGGAACAACATTGTCCAGTGGTTCGCGTGCTGCACCCCGGATCAGAAATGTGGGGTAGTAATTATGCGCATGAGCTTGGTCGAGATAACCGAAAAACGCGTCAAAGCCTTGCCGGGTTGGCAGGCCGGTGCCACCTTCACTGCCGAGTCCCCATTTGCCAAACATACCGGTCTTATAACCCGCCTGTTTGAGCATTTCTGCGACCGTAACATCCTTCTCACGCAGATCGACTCGGCGATTACCGCGAATCAAGCAGTGCCCCGTATGCAACCCGGTCATCAGTGTGCACCGCGAGGGCGCACAAACCGTTGAGCCGGCATAGAACCGCGTAAACCGCATGCCTTGGCGCGCAAGCTGATCCAAGTGCGGAGTTTGAATTTCTCGCTGCCCATAGGAGCCGAGATCTCCGTACCCTAAATCATCCGCCAGAATAAAAATAATGTTGGGTTGATCTACGGGGGCAGCCATACCAAGCCGCAAAGTTCCAAATGCACCCGTTAACAGAACACAAAGAAAGAAAAGAGTTTGGATTGCGGGGCAAGTAGATTGCAGATGCCTTCGACGGCCTAAAATTGAAATGTTCAACGCGTTGACTCCTTGATTTTCATCTCACAAAACACCGTCTCTGTGATTACCACTTACGATGCGCAAAGCGTCGATAAAGTTTGTTC
>CAUZBD010000516.1:0-2525 GCA_963577795.1 Planctomycetota bacterium
ATATGTTTTTGTCTATCCTGAAAAAAAGGATATCGTGCTGGCTGGACCCGGAGAGGCGTGGCGACTGAATGACTTGGGTCAGGCAGTCGGTGCGACCAATGGCCGCCCGGTGATCCATCTGCAGGATTTATTGGTCGCGCTGCGTGGCGCCTTTGCAGCAGACGGGGCGCCCATTACCTGTTCGATTGAACCGACGCCGGAAGGCATTCGGAGTTTGCAGCGAAAGTTGAATCAATTCGGTCGCCTGAGCGGCAAGGCAGAAATCCGTCAGGTGGTCGCGCGCAAACGAGAACTTGAACAAAGCCTCGGACCGCAGAATGTGATCCTCTCGGGTGTGGATCCCACCAGTCGATTTGCCTGGACGCTCGTTGCGGCCGATTACCGCATGAAGTGTCTGGGGATGGGACTTGAACCGGCACCGATTCGGGGAATGCCCAGTTATCCGGAAATGATGCGGCAACGCTCCGCCGATCTGATGCCCAGATGGTGGATGGAAACCGATTATGATGCGCTGCTTACTGACGAGGAAGGCTTTTCTTGGGAACTCCGTGGCCAAGGCGTCAAGGTGCTTGCCGAAGATGAGCTGGTAATGGCCGATGGTCAGCGGAAGCCCACAGGAACAGTGAATAAAGCGGCTCGACGTTGGGCCGAAACGATGACTGAAAAATATGATGAACTCTCCATTGCGTCTCCCATCTTCGGACAACTGCGTAACTGCATGGACCTCGCCGTTGTCAGTACTTTGATTCGTAGCAAGGGGTTGGATCAGAAGGCGGGGATGAGTCTCTCAGGTTTGCTTGATGAAACACACCTCGCGGTTCCCTCCGGGGCGGTGCCTCGCAGTACCCCATCGATTGTGAGCTTTTTGGAGCGACCGCGGTCCCTTGTGATTACGGCCTCTGGCGGTGTTGTGATTCAGCCGTGGAAAGTGGTTGAACATACTGAGCAGAGTCCGGCGCTGGCTCAAATGCGCGACAAAATTCAAGCCCGCCAACCGGTCGATTCTCCCACGGCCTGGTACTGGGATTAAATCGGGGTCGTAAGCAGTAACCAACGCGCAGTTCGCTGAATCGAAGCCACGGTCTTTTTTCTAAACGGGGTATGCTTATTGCGCCTGCCAGGGTCTTTCCCACTGAATGGTTTCTTCGATCCGTATATTTTCATTTCGGATCACAGCCAAGGTTTCTGTGCCAAAATGTGGCAGGTGTTCTTCCTCGGGTAGCATCTGCCGTAACCGCCTTAGCGAAAGTTCACGAATTTGTTCTTCTTCTGGGTGCGAACGGTTCCAGTTTTCAAATAACCACTGGGCATAGCGCTCTTTGAATTGGGGTGGCGTTTTACTACGGTTGATGGCTTGAAAGTATTTCACCCAGCGGTGGTTTGGTTGCTCAACGGGTGTCTGGAGGCCGCTTGAATAGTTTCCAACTCGTAGCAGGTCGATTTCCTGTCCATTTTCTAATAGTGCGTGCGCAATCAGCCGCGTTTGACTACGTTGAAGGCTCGCAAACATCGACCATCTTTGATTGAGCATTGTCAGTTCACCAATCCGGTTCATGAAGGCAGGCTTGACCAGGAGTCTATTCCGCTGAAAAAAACCATACACACTAAGTACCATCACATACAGAATCAGCATCAGGCAAAATCCACTCAACACAGTAGAGAATACAGGATTTTTTTTCTTTTTCTTACCAGTCGCACCGATGTTTTGCTTGTCCGAATCGGAACTGCGGAAAAAAGATCGCACCGGTTCCCAGCACGGTGCATCCCAGAACTCGGATGGTATGAAGAGGCAGAGGCCTGCAGCAGCGACATACGAGAAGAGGGCTACAGAAAGGGTCAGCTCGATACCCATGTGGAGTGCCACAAGGCCAAGTAGCGTCCATAGACGAACCGTACTTGTTTTCCATGGCGAAAACAAAAGCCAGGGCGCAATCAACTCAAAACAGATCGTACTCCAGGAAAGCATTCCAAGTAGTGTGGGATAGGAACGCAGCCAATCTCCCACCGGTCGGTTGTAATCCGCCCATTCGAGCGTGTTCTGTAGAAACATTCCCGGTTGGGGGTGATAAAAAGCCTTGTAGCATCCGGTGCAGAAATAGAGCAAAAAAACTTGGATCAGGATCGCTACGGTTGCTCCAGAAAAAAGGGTCTTCTCCGTCTGCGTGGCGTGTCTTTGACGAAACGCCTCCACCGACCAGCAATTTCCCAACGGAAGAAACATAGCCCAAAAAAGAAGTATGACAAGCAGCGTGTCCGCACCACTGACTGCAAAAGGAACGCGATTATAGAGCGACGCCAAGAAAATCCACGAGCCAATCGTGGCGATCCGCGTATAGAAACCGAACAAAAGCGCGATCACTAGAAGTGTCGTCAGTCCAAAAAGACCTGCCTGAAAGTAGACCGACCCGTCAATCCAGAACAGTGACCAACGCCAGGTTCCATTGAAATGGTTTCTCACTAATTCAACAGGCATCACGCCCTGATCGGAATACATGGTCTGCAAATCGCCGATCCGGATTCCCAGA
>CAUZBD010000517.1:0-2522 GCA_963577795.1 Planctomycetota bacterium
TGAGCTTTTTTATACTTCGCTCTGCTTGGCGGCACGGGGTGCCTCGCATACTACCCACTTCCACGGAAGTACCAACGCAAACACACCCGTGGCAAGCATTGCAAGAAAACCGATGACACTGGGGCTTAAGAACAACCAATAAAATAACGCTATTGCGAAGAGAATAGGCAACAGCGGAAAGCTACGGCGAAGCCAGCTTTCTGAAATCTGGGGCCGAAAGCCAACAAACGCCAAGGCTCCGGTTACAAGACCAGCCAGCAACCAACGAAAAGGGACGCTCGAGGAGTGATCAGAAGGCCTGCCAAGAAACACCGTTGCTTGATCTGACTCGCTGCCTGCCAGCGTTGCCGGACGAGAAAAAAATCCTTGCCAGGGATCTGGACCCAGTGCACCTATCTGCCCGAATGCCTCAATGGACGTAAAAACTCCCTGATTGACCAATTGTGTCGCAAGGTCGCTCACCTGTCCTGCTAGCACCTTTTGCCCAGAGGTAAATTCGGGCAAAGATTCAGCTGAAATGCGGGATAACAGGCCTTCCATTTCCCGCTGTGCTGAAATGAGATGTCTCGCCGTACGTATGTACCATGGCAACAACACATCGACCGGTTCAGCGGATGTTATATCAGAAAGAGCGTTCAGTAAATTGCGTGTCCGCTTCTGTAAATACTCGTACTGCATCGTTGGGCCACGTATTGCGAGACTTTGATCTTTGGCCATAGGCAGCGCACCAGATTGGTGTGAATTCGCCAATGACCATAACGTATGGGCGATCGGAATCTTCTCCCCAGAGGTGGTTAAATAGGGACGAGAAACCCCCAACAAACTTCCATCTTTCACATAGGGCGCCGAATAGAGAACTTCAACCCGCTGTATCAAATTCCTGGAATGAAGTTCAATGTCCCAGCCTTCATTTTTTTTTCGTAAAGTCGTTGGACGATCGCTCACACGAACCCGTAGTAAATCTGCCGACTCATGCGGAAACTGAACACTCACGCTCGACAAACCTGCCGGATCTAGATCAAAGACTGCCCGCCCGAAGTATCGGTCCGCTCGACTACAACGGATATCAATATCTGCGAACTGAACCTCGGAATCCTGCGCGGGTTGGCCAACCGATTGCAAAACTGCGCGGTAGCTGTGACCGACAGCCTCAAAAGAAGCAACCGACATATCCGCAAGTGGGGCATTTTGAGAATCTTCAGGTAATGCCTGTCGAACGAGACCAGTGGTTTTCCACGAAACATCCTGAAAGTCGACTTTTTTCGGTAGGACGACGAATTGGGATACACGGTTGATTCCCTCAATCGAAATCGTCGGACACCGCACTGGATCTTCAGGGGCGATATTCAATGTTCCAAGAAGCATAAGGCGGATCGAATCGGTGATCGCTTTCGGTGGACGAATTTCAAATACGAAACCCTCGCCCGCCGGAAGTTCTTTCACCGTGAATGGCAACTCAGGATCGATTTGAAACGGCCCTTGATATTCCTCCGGTATTCGAAAGCGAATCGTATCAAGCTGACCGGAAAGCACTTTTAATCGCAGATCGACTTCGACATTCCACTGTGCGTCAATCCGGTTGAGAGAAACGACCTGAATCGCTTCAGCGTCAATCTGGTTGGATCCTACGGTCAATCGTTGATGCGATGTATCAAGCGGAAGCGTGTAGACGCCAACAAAGCGACCAAAATCTGGTGGAATTTCTCCCATCGGGACGAAATCATCGACCTCCTGCCACGCATCCGGAGAACCTTCGAGCTGGAATTGGACTGTTGGACGCCTGTAGAGAGCAACTTGCCCTCCACGCATGCCGACATCCTTCAAGATGAAACGGGGGATCTCCACACTATTGTGCGGGTGCGAAAGATGGCCACAAATAATTAACCTCTGGCTACCGCGCACCGCTTCAGCAAGAAAAAGTGTAAGTCGATCAATCCCCGACTCTTCGTGAACCGACCAACGCATAATGCTGTCTACATCATCGGTCAGCATTTCAACACGATCAGGTACAAAGCCTGCGGGGAGTTCGATTTGGTATTGGCAGCGATGCCCATCGGTCGTCTCCATTTCATACTCCGCGATGACTTCCGAGACCGTGTCGGAAATCCCAACAGCAAGTTTCGCAAATGCGACGGTTTCCGATTCCTGCAACCGTGTAGGCAAGACCCAATCGACGCCGGAGCCGGTTTGTTGAAAAAAGAACTCCGGCGACTGGTTTGATAAATCCCATATCTTGGCAGCGGCCGTGATGGACAGCGGTTTGAGAAACCGATCCTGGGAAATCGAATCCCTGTCCACAAATAAAGTAGGGTCAATCGAGACCGCAACCCAACGACGGTACTCGCGGGTACCGTCGACCTCTATCTCCGGAAGCCGAATATTCCCCACTCCGGAAACCCCCGCCCACAAAAACGGAATGTGTATTTCTATTTCGCCCGTGATCCCAATGTTCCACTGCAGTTCGATCTCTTGTGGATCTCCCGGAACTGTACGCAAATGCGTGAGTTCGATGTCTTTTCCAT
>CAUZBD010000518.1:0-2516 GCA_963577795.1 Planctomycetota bacterium
TGGGTGTGGAGCATCGCATCGCGGATCTGCGCTCGATCAATCCGCTCCTGGGTAGCAATAGCCTCTCGAGTGCGGAGATAGAAGTTCCCGAGGGGCACTACGCGGAGGAGAGCATGAAACAAACGGTGGTGCCCAACCGCAACATGATCATGCTGAGCGTGGCGGTCGGCTGGGCGCTGGCACTGCAATTTGATGCGGTGGCTTATGGAGCGCACAGTGGCGATCATGCGATCTATCCCGACTGCCGGGAAGAATTTGCCCAAGCGCTCGACCAAGCGGTCGGGCTTTGTGATTGGCAGGGCATGCAACTCATGCGGCCGTTTGTGCACCTGGACAAAGGCGCGATTGCCCAGCGGGGCGATGCGCTGGGTGTGCCCTTTGAGTTGACCTGGACCTGCTACAAGGGAGGGGCAGTCCACTGCGGAAAGTGCGGCGCCTGTCAGGAGCGGCGCGAAGCGTTTGCTGCACACCGAATCACCGATCCGGTTACGTTTGAGAGCGGCTAAACGGCGTGCAGCGAAGAAAATAGCTCAAAAACCAAGTTAAGACTCGCGTTTTTCTTTTTGGGCCGGTATAATTGCAGCGGCCCGAACACGGAGCGGGCACACGTCAACCTCCGAAGGGATTTTCGAGGGGCAAGAAAGACTTATGGTTGTAGGACCGGATACCAGTTATGCCCATCTGCTGATCGACCAGGGATGGAAAAACTACACGACCGAAGAACATGCGACCTGGCAGTTGCTTTACGAGCGGCAGATGGAAGTGCTCGCCCCGCAGGTCTGCAGTGAATATCTCGAAGCGCTCGATACGCTGGGATTCACCTCCAAGAAGATTCCCAACTTCCACGAAGTCAACGAGCGGCTCAAGGCGATTACCGGCTGGCAGATCGTCGCGACCGAAGGCTTGGTTAAGAGCAAAGCCTTTTTCGACATGCTCACCGACCGTAAGTTTCCCTCAGGCAACTTCATTCGTCGCCGCGAGCAGTTGGATTACCTTGAGGAGCCCGATATTTTCCACGATCTCTTCGGACACATTCCGCTGCTCTCCAATCAAGCGTATGCCAATTACATGCACGAATATGGCAAAGGCGGTACACGCGCCCTGGAATATAAAACAACGAAAAATCTTGCACGACTCAATTGGTGGACCATTGAATTCGGTCTCATCCGCAAGCCGGAAGGACTCAAGATCTATGGCGCGGGGCTCTGCTCCTCCTTCGGTGAAGCGCAGTACTGTCTGCAGGATGCCTCGGCGCATCATGTGCAGTTCGATCTGGACCGCTGCATGCGGACCAGGGTCTACATCAACGACATGCAACCGGTCTATTTTGTGATCGATAGCTTTGAAAGCCTGTTTGAGCAGGCGGTCCATACGGATTTCAGTCCCATGTATTCCAGCATCAAGGGACTCGGCGAACATGAACAGGCCGAAGAATATCTTCCTTTCGATCTGCAGGAGGGCGACGCGGTGCTCCGCGAAGGCACGCAGGAGTACATCGAGCCCAAACGCGAAGCACTCACGGCCAGTTTGAGCATCTGATTCGCTTTTGGCGTGTTCGCCGCCGTCCAAATGTTTTTCTGGGTGCTTGGTGCGCTTGTTCGATCTTTTTAAATTCTTCTTCCGCAACCGCTAGATGACGATGGGTTTGCCCAGCGTGCGTCGGACAATGACCCACTGGCCACAGTGCATCAGCCAGTGATTGCCGAGCAAACTCATCATGGCTCCTACGGTGGGCGCGAATGAGCGAATGGCCTCAGGCGCATCTGCATCAAAATCATCATCGGAGCAATCGGCGAGGATGGCGATCGCCGCCTCTCGCTGCGTGCGATAGGTTTGAAGTAACTCTGCTTTGGTTAGAAACTCTTCGGAGTTGTCGCTTCCAACTTTTTCTTTGCCGTATTTATCCACAAATCCCTCGGGGAGCGGGGGCATGCGGTCAGGTGCGTAACCGGAGAGTATCGAGTGCTCGCTGAGGATCAGGTGGCCCAGTTGCCAATTCAGATGATTGCAGCCCGTATGCGGGCGTTGCATCAGGTCTGCATCGTCGAGATCTTCCAGATAAGTGGTGCAAATTTTTTCGCTCGTCGCCCAATTATTTTTTATGATTTCTTGACTGCGCATGTTGTGTCTCCTGTTGATGAAAAATAAACGGTCACTAACGTGTCTCGATGAGTTTGCGCAAAAGCCGCAAATTGGCCCGGTCCCACGTCGAGTTGCCCCGCGGGCCTTTGGGCGTTTCTAAATACATTGGCACCTTTTTAAATCGCCGGTCGTTGAGCAGATGCTTAAAGGGCGCAAGGCCCAAGTGGCCCTTGCCGATCGCCTCGTGCCGATCGACCCGCGAACCAAAGGGTTTCTTACTGTCGTTCAGATGAAACGCTTTGACTTTCCCTGTGCCCACCGCACGGTTGAGTTTGCGCATCGTCGCACGGTATTCCTTGTCACTCTCCATCGGGTAACCAGCAGCGTGGACGTGGCAGGTGTCGAAACAGATTCCGACAATATCCGGATTTTTC
>CAUZBD010000519.1:0-2508 GCA_963577795.1 Planctomycetota bacterium
TCGAGTCGCACAACCTGCTTGACGTCAATTCCTGCGGTCTCGATTGCCTGCCGCTGCCATACGAGTGAGAGACCGGTTTGACGGGCGAGCGCTGTAAGAATCGCTTCCAGCGACGCTTCGACGCGCAGGGTGTAGACCTGTCGACCGACTGAACTTGCTGCGGGAGACTTTGGATCAGGCGTGTCGGCCGGTTTTTGCGCCGGATCGACTTGCCAGTGGTCTTCAACGCGGGCAGTCAAAATCAGCCGCTGCCCCTCGCGACGGACCTCGGCCTGCGGAAATTGGCGCTTCCATCTACCGATCGCTTGATCGCGCTCACGGCCTTCCAGTGCGTAAGCCCGACTGATGGTGACTCGGGCGGGAATCGGCTTCAATGCGAAGGAGCTGCCTGCCGCACCGAACTGAAACGTGCAATCGAACCCAGCCAGAACGATTGTCAATTGGGTCGCACAATCGGTGACTGGAAAGTTTCCACCTGCCCAGAGGTCGTGGGGCAACCGTTCCGGATGCTCCCACTGAAGCTGATAGGTACCGGCGATACTCTGGACAATTTCCGCAGGAGTCGTCAGTCGGTCCCATTGAAGCCGATGCTTCTGTAACAGCCGTTGGCCGGCCGCCTCGGGAAGCTCGGCAAGTTGCCGGTGCGTCAGGGCACGAAGTGTCTGTAATTTTCTTACTTCGCTTGCTGGGCCGACGTACCCAATCGGACCGAGCCAGGTAATCGCCGCATTAAATTGTAATACCATCTCCTCGAGCGCTGTTCCGAGCGGAGTCTTTTGCGTGCGATAGGTAATGGGAAAATCGGGATCGATGCGGCGATCAAGAAACAAAGCAACGTGGAATTGTTTGGCAATCATCTGGAGAGCATCCCGACGCGAGTCGCCCGAAATTTCAAATCCGACACGCCGCGTGAGCGTCTCTGCCAACTCCGGTCCAGTGCGGAATGACGCTTGTTCGGTAGCTGTGGCCGTGGCAACCAGGACCATCACGGCAACGGCAGCGCGCCCCAGCCAGCCCCCGGACAGGAGGAAAAAAGCCGAACGTCTCATTCTGTTTGATTCCTGCAGCATCAACTCGGTCTCCTCCTCGTAATGCAGACTCCAGCTATCCATTTTCGCATACAGACCGAGTCGACTGAAAGGTGAAACAGCCGATTCGCATCATTTTTCTCTTCGCCCGTCGCGTGCAATTACACTAGATACATCGGCAAGACACGGACGCCAGACCCGCACACGAACGTCGCACCACTAAAAAAGAGTATCCGCATGTCGTCTTCTCCCCCACGGACCCCGCTGCTTCAAGAGTTGTATACCGATTACCTCCGCGGAGAGACGACATCCACGTTTCTTGCCCGCGTGAAGCAACACTACCAACAGGCCGCGGTCGAAAGGCTGGCCGTCATGTCCAATCGTTACGGACGACGGGCCGCGATTTTCACCCTGGTGTCCATGGGCGATTATGCAGCCAATCCGATTGTGGGTACTGCACTGGCGGACACCGATCGGCATGTACGGGAAATCGCTCGCCAGGGAATCGCTGAACTATGGCAACAAACGGGTGACCGCTTACAGCAAAAATCCCTTCAGAAAATTATCGGCCTCAACCGTCAGACACGGTACGCACAGGCGGCGCTCGACGCAACCGATCTTTTGGAGGTGGCGCCCACGCTCGCTGAGGCCTGGAACCAGCGAAGCCTGGCACACCACCGCCTCAAACTCTATACCGATGCGATTCGTGATGGACGTCGGGCAATCGAATACAATCCGTTTCACTTTGGATGCCTGATTCGGATGGGCCGTTGTCACGAACAACTCGACGATCCTATTTCAGCGTTGGACTATTTCCGGCAGGCGCTCAACGTACACCCCGATCTTGCCGGGGTGCGGGCAAAGGTCCACTATCTGCAGCGAACTCTGAGCGATTGATTCCTGCCGCGATCCTCTTGGTTGATTTTTCCCGACGATGCGTGTTAAAATTTACGCACCACGATTCATCCACCGCAGCTTGAGGTCCAAAGGGTGCCATGTCCCGCGTGATTCTTGCCCTCGACCAAGGAACCACTTCGAGCCGCGCCATTCTTTTCGACCAAAAGGGTCGGTCGCTGGAAACAGCGCAACGCGAGTTTCGCCAAATCCTTCCCGCGCCTGGATTGGTCGAACACGATCCCGAGGAGATCTGGTCAACGCAATTGGCGGTCGCCCAGGAGGTTCTCAATCGTCGCGGATACAAAGCGGAAGATGTGGCAGCCATTGGCGTGACCAATCAGCGCGAAACGACGATCCTCTGGGATCGTGTGACAGGAAAAGCGGTGGCACCGGCCATCGTCTGGCAAAGTCGGGCCAGTGAGTCGATCTGCCGGAAATTGAAAGAGGAAGGACACGAAACACTATTCCGTGAGAAAACGGGTTTGCTGCTCGATCCCTATTTCTCGGGAACTAAAATCCGCTACTTGCTCGATCGCGACCCGGTCCTGCAAAAACGTGCCGAAGCAGGAGAGTTATTATTCGG
>CAUZBD010000520.1:0-2502 GCA_963577795.1 Planctomycetota bacterium
TGGACGCATGGTCTGTGATGTCCGCTTGGCTGGACCAGCGCAGTTCAAAATTCAAGCAAAAGTGCATGATGCCTGGGATATTGAATCCGTACTATCGCGCGATGCGGGGGTGATTGAACGATGGCGACAAGAGGCAACGCCATCGGGCAATCTGTTAACGATATTCCTCAGGCGCGGTATTTCGGCAGCACGTCCATTGCGTTTAGAAATTACAGGGCGGAAAAATCGTACCGTACCGGCCGAGATCATCGATGCAAAAAAATTACAGATGCTTCATTTTGAGGGTATGCGAAGTCGCCGTCAGTTGTTTGAACTGGTCGCTCGAGATCCCTATCGCGTCCGGATTGCCAGTATAGCGGCTTTCCAAGGTTTTTCATTTACGGAACTCACCGAAGACGATCGCGATCGAGTGGGAGAAGATTTTTCAATCAAACTACGAGGCGTGGGCCAAGATCGTGCGCTTGACAAGCTGGTTGGGGGAGATTCCAAAAATCCTGAGCAGGAAAAGTTCGGCGTCCGGTTCTGGTACGACAGTTCGGAAATGGACCAAATGAAAATTCTCATTGAAAAACCAACCCCCCGTTTCTCGACAGAGACACGAATCGAAGCGCAGGTTGGTGATGTGAATATCAGCGAACAATTTGTGGTGGAGTGCACGCCGCAGGAAAGTGGCATCGATTCGATGCAAATCGTGTTTTCTGAAAAAAGAAGCAAACCGATTTTATGTTCTGTTGTAGATCAAAACGGTATTGTTTTAGATGGAGTGCGTGCGTCGCGCATTCCCCCAGGAGCAGTTGCGGATTCTGGAGCAGGGGAAACGTGGATGGTCCGCTGGAATCGTCCTCTTAGTGAAAAATTCCAGTTAATCGTCAATCGTACCACTCGATTTGATGAACGGACTGACATTGCCTTGATTGGTGTTCCACAGGCAGCGGAGCAGCGGGCAACAGTGGCTGTACTTGGTGGACTGGGACATCACATCGCGGTGATGAATCGCGGGCTTAAGGCACTGCCCGTTGAGGAGGGTTCGCACTATACCCGAAATCCAATGCGAGCGCGGTTTCGATACGATCCTGAACGTGACGTGCGGGAAAATTCGGATCGTGGTTTGAACTTGGCGCGGCGTTACGCGGCCTTCGGCTCGGCACTCATTTGGCAGGCGGTTGCAGAGTCATGGTTTACACCTACAGGTGAAGGAATGCATCGGCTTACTTATTATCTTGAAAATGAGGACCGGGGATTCTTTACCGCCGCACTCGAGCAAGGAATCAGGTTCCAGAGTGCAGAGGTTGACGGAGTTCAAGTTCGCTTGCCTCCAGCAGAAACAAATCTTCCGCTCACGATTGCGCTTCCTGAAAATCAGCGGTTTTCAGTCGTTGAATTGCAGTGGAATACATCATCCGCTGAGGGATGGCTTCCGTGGATCCGGCAAGTGCCCCTGCCTTCACCGGAGATCGATATTTCGGTCATCCAAAGCAAAAGAATTATCCATGCTCCGCCAGGTTTTGTCACAACGGATTCGCTTAGTGGGGTCGGTGCGGATCGCGTCGGTTTGAGTTGGCAGCAGCGACTGTTTGGCCCCTTAGCGCGACTGAATTCGGTATCGATTTTCGATCCTTTCGATTCGAGTACGTGGTCTAAGGTTCCCTTGATGACGGTCGATGATACGTGGCGAGGGCGGGCGAAAGCAGAAAAAATTCTTGAAGAGATAGGGAGAGTTCTCGCAGATAATTCCCAGACTGCCGCCTGGGGTGATTTTACACAGAACGAGGAAACATTCACTTTAGCGGATGAGTCTGGTGCGATGACCGTCTTTGTCGATCTCGATGCGCTTGCGACCGTAGGGATTGGACCGCATACACCCATCCAAGTCTATGCAAACAGATCACCGCAACGGTTGGCAGTGGAGGCTTTACGGAAGGCGAACCTGGTGGTCGGGTTCAATGCAGATAGCTGGATACTTTCGACAGTTCAATCGCTGCAACCGACTGATTCTGCTTGGATCATCGATGGCGTGGTGTGTCGACTGGATGAACGGAACAGCCAGTTTGCTGATCGGACAGCTTTCAATCCGTCGGCAGTGCCGATCGGCAAGTGGCGCGACGAGAACGCAGCAGCAGACTTCCCGTGGAAGGCGGTGTGGCGCGATGGATTTTATGTTACTGAAAACCAAGGCGGATCAACGCTTTATTTAGAAGGCTCGCAAGCCGACCTTTCTGTCGTTCAACTCGTCGATGTGCAGTCATTGAGAGGGTTGCAGTGGACACTTTTTACGGTCGTCGCTCTAGCGGGATGCTTATGGGGACCTACCGGCGTGCGAAAAGGAGTCCTCTGCTTACTTTGCCTGGCAATCGCTGCACTGATTTTACCCGCGATGATAGCCCCACTCGCGACTGCGGTATTCTGCGCAGCTGGAGTTGCCTTCCTTTGGCAAAGATTTTACCCGCTTAGTCAGCGTCATCTCACCGGGGTTAAGGATCCAAACCGGTCACGATCAGGCGA